>JBGPHO010000181.1:0-5558 GCA_041484425.1 Gemmatimonadaceae bacterium | reverse complement strand
TCAGCACGTCGACGTCGCGCAGCGATTCCCAGCACTCGTCGTAGTGCATCGCCGTCGCGCCGTGGCGCTCGGCGAGCGTCTGCGCGCGCTCGTGGGTGCGATTCGCCACAATCGCGACGTTCACACCTTCCTTCAGCAGACACTCGAGCGCGAGCTCCGCGACGTCGCCGGCGCCGAGTATCATCGCCCGCCTGCCGCTGAGACCACCAAAGATTTTTTTCGCGAGCTGGACCGCGGCTGAGCTCACCGACGCGGCGCCCCTCCCAATGCCAGTCTCCTCTCTCGCGCGCGACGCTGCCAGCAGCGCGCTCTGGAACATGCGGTTCAGGATCGGGCCCGATTCGGCGCGGCATTGCTCCCAGGCCTCCTTCACCTGTCCCTGGATCTGAGCTTCGCCCAGTATCATCGAGTCGAGTCCGGCCGCGACGCCGAACAGATGAGAGGTCGCTTCGCGATCGCGGTGCACGTACATGAATGCCGCCGCGTCATGACCGAGCCGGCTCGAGAGAAGCGACGAAATATCCGCGAGCGTGTCATCGGATTCTTCGACCGCGTAGATCTCCGTCCGGTTGCACGTCGAGAGAACGACGCCTTCGCGGATCAGACCTCCCGCGCGAAGCCGAGCCAGCTCGCGGACGGCTTCCTGCGACCTGAATGTCAACTTCTCGCGCACCTCGATGGGCGCCGTCATGTGACTGACGCCGGCGACGATCAACGCCACGAATCCACCTTTTCGGTGAGCGATCCGTCTTCGACCGAGCTGCAGAAATCGTCGCCGATCAGCTTCGGAGCCGCCGCACGCCACCGGTCGTCGCCGTCGGCGATGAGGCGCGAGCGCAGTCCACGAAGCGCGGAGACCGCGCGCTCGTAGCGTCCGTCGAACCGCTCGGCGATGGCGTCGCGTATTCTTGCCGCCGCTCCGGGCACGCCGCCCGATGACACGGCGATCGTCACGTCGCCCGACCGATGCAGCGCCATGGTGTGAAAGCTTCCTTCGTCTGGATGGTCCGTGATGTTGACGAGCTTCCCGCGGGAGTTGGCGTCGAGCGCGATCTGCGCGTTCACTACGCGCGAGTCGGTGGCCGCGACGACGAGAGTCGCGCGCTCGATGTGATCCGCGCGATACGCCTCGCGGACGATCGTGACGCGGCGGACGCGTTCCGCTTCATCCAGCTCGGCGGTCACAAGCGGCGAGACCACTCGCACCTGCGCGCCGGCGTCCGCGAGCGCGAGCGCCTTGCGCGTCCCGACCGCGCCACCGCCAATCACCACGGCGGTGATGCGCTCACCGTGAAGGGCGATCGGGAAATCACTCATGGCTGGGCCCATCGGTAGAACCACTCGGTCGCAAACCACTGCGAGAAGAACAAGGCGAGCAGTTCCTTCACCAGGCGAGTCGTCAAGACGATGTCGGTCATCAGAGGAACTGCCCCCGATTGAGCGACGCCATTCTGAACACGACGTAGAGCGCGACGACGCTCGCAAACGTCACGGCTGACATGAGCGCAGCGCGACGCGCCTGCCATCCGCGCAGCATTCGACCCAGTGCCAGCGCGCTCACACCCACCCAGGCGCCCATGCCCCAGATGATCTGCGGCAGTACCAGCGCGCGATACTCGAACGAGTACGCCGCGGCGAGCGCAAGGCCGAGGGTGAGTCCCAGGAATCCCGCGATGGAGGCGAGATGATTGACGCGATCGAGCGTGTCGAGCGGCGGAAAGAATCTGAAGATCGCGCCGAATCGCGCCGACTTGAGCTCGCGTCTCGCAACGAGGTACATCGTTCCCGCCGCGGCCGCCGTCGCATAGGCGGCGATTCCGATGAAGCTCAGCACTATGTGCATCGCGAGCCAGACGGCTCGCGCGCCCTGCGGCTCCAGAAACGGGTGCATGCCGGCAATGTTGCCGGCCACCGTGACGAGCGCGGCGACGGGCGCCGCCACGAGCGCGAGACTGACCTCGCGCGCGAGACTCTCAACGATCACGAGGGAAAGGGCGAGGACGAGACCGGCGAAAGACAGCCCTGGCCCGAGTCCCGTGAGCGATGCGGCGCCGGCCTGCCGGGTGAGGCCGGCAAGCGCGGTGGCGTGGGCTCCAACCCCGAGCAGGAGCGCGATGACGACACCACCGACGGGTGCCTTCACGCGTCGCGCAAAGGGCAGCGCCGCGACTGCAGCCGCGGCGAGGTAAAACGTGACGGCAACGAACTGGGCGATCGGAATCATCTGATCGCCTAATTTAATTCCCCGCTTCGCTTTTAGCGCATCATCGCCGGCCTAAACCCACCGGCGACGCACAACGCTTTCTCAGGGCATTTTGCCAGTCAGGCGTACCGGCATTCCGTCACGAATCGTAGGCTGAGTCTGCCTGACAATGATCGCTGTCGTCGCAAAGGGTGTTACCCGTACGACCTGCGCGACACCGGCGATCACTGGGGGAGCATGATTCAGCTGTTCGGGCCCGGTGGTGTTGTCAATGAAACTCACTTCATCACCCACCTGAATGCCGGTCCTTGAATTCGGCGAAATGACCACATAGTACCCGATCGTTGGCAGCACCGGCTCGTTATGAACGTAGAGAACCGTTCCTCTGATCCCGGCGGCGACTGGCGACACGGTACCCACGGGGAAAGGAAGATCGGGGGCCGCAACCAGCTGCTGCTCGAGCATGATCTCGCCGTACTGCTTGATGACGCGAACGATCGGCCGCTGGCCCTGTGGAATGTCTTCGATGCGAAGGATGCCGGTTGGAATCACGACCTGGCCATTCTCGCCAAGGTCGGGGCCCAGGATGTATGACATGTAGAGGTCGCCGAGGCGGGGAGAGTGGCCCTTCGGAAGTTCAATGAAGAGATCGTCGTTGATCTGATATCTGATTTGAACGATACTGGTTTTGATGCCGGGGCGATCGACGCTGGAGACGAGTTTTCCGGCGCCCTTCGGTCCACCGGATCGGTCCGCGTAAGGCGCGGACTCGACTTCGCCCCTCCGCACTCCACCGCCACGCGACCGGCCGGTCACATCCGACTGGAGAGTGGCCGCGGCGCGGCTGAGCGGTGATGCGAAGATCGTTAGATCCGACCCTCCTTTGCCTGGCTGCTGCGGTGTCGTAAGCGCAGTCGGAGGCGGAGCGGGGCGGGTAACTACGTGAGAGACAACTTCCCCCGCGCTGTCAGCCTTCGCGAGCGCCGCGACCTTCACTTCGCTTCCCCAGATGCGAATGACTTCGCCGGGGTAGATCCAATGCGGGTCCTTCACGACGTCCGTGTTGCGGCGGAAGATCTCCGGCCAGCGGAACGGGTTCTTCAGATAGAACTGCGCCAGATCCCAGAGCGTGTCGCCCTTTTTCACCACGTGCTTCACTTCCTTCGTGGTGTCGGAGCTGACGACGAGGTTGTTCGTGGTATCGGTCCGGACAGGCTGCACGGTATCGGCCGAAGCGGGCACCTGCGCGAGTGCGCTGTTCACGCTGCCCGCCCAAACAATCAGGGCGGCGCCGAGGATGGAGGCGCGAGCGCCGGATCTCTTTGCGATTGTTGACGATGCCTTCAGGAAATGACCGATCACACGTGCTCCCGGAACTTGACGGATGGATAAGACGCCGCTGAGGGCGGGTCAACCATTGGACGGGGGGTGTCGGGGGAAAGTCACGGGCGCAAGCTGGTCACGAGAATACCGAAGCAGGGAGCCGTCAGCTTTGCAGCCGATCGCAGGGAGTTCTCATACTGGGATTCGAACATCCCAAGCTGGCATCGGGCGCTCCTTCAGAACTCCGGAAAGCCGGTCAAGTGTCCGACTTCGCAGGTCCAATCGCCGGCGGAATAGCTGTGTGCGATTAGCTGGAAGGCTGAGAGCTCCCTTCTTCGGTCCTCCAGATAACAAGAGCGGCCCCGCAAAGCGGGGCCGCTCAAAGAAATCCTTCCAGGAAAGCAGTTAGAAGGGAAGGTCGTCGTCGGCTTCCTCGAGCGCTCCGGGGAAATCCTCGAATTCCGCTCCCCCCGTCGCAGCCGCCCCTGCCTTCGCTCCGGCAGTCGCCGGCGCTCGATTCCTTCCGCCGCTCTCGCCCTCAAAATCGGCTCCGCCCGAGGCACCGCGGCCCCCGCCGAGCATCAGCATCTCGCGCACGTTGATCTCGGTGCTGTAGCGAGTCTGATTCTCCTTGTCCTGCCACTGGCGATACTCGATACGCCCCTCGACGTAGATGCGGTCGCCCTTCTTGCAGAACTTCTCGACGACGTCGGCCAGCCCCGTCCCCTTGGAGTTCCACACCACGCACCGATGCCACTCGGTCTTCTCCTGCTTCTCACCATTCGGCGAATTCCAGTTCCGGGTTGTCGCGAGAGAGAACGTCGCGACCCTGTTGCCACCCGTCGTCGACCGGACTTCGGGATCACTGCCCAGATTTCCGATCAGCATCACCTTGTTCAGACTTCTGCTCACTGTGCCTCCTGGCGAGAGTTCGTTTCCCGCCCAGAATAGTATAGATGGGGCTCAGAGCCCGAGCAAACCAACGATTTCATCGGTCAGCAAAACTTCCCGCCGATTTCTCCTCATCACCCTCGGCGACTTCCAGAATCCTTCGCATCACCAGCGCGTCCTCGACCGGCCGGCGATAATAGTTCCGCCTCCTCCCGATCTCGGTGAATCCACGCGAGCCGTAGAGCGCACGCGCGGCGTTGTTCGACTCGCGAACCTCAAGAAATGCAGTCCGCACTCCGCGACCGCCCAGCTCGATCAGCACGGCATCGAGCATCTGCCCGGCCAATCCCCTGCCCCGAAACGTTGGCTCGACCGCGACGTTCAGCAGCTCGGCGTCCTCGCCAACCGCGAAGGCGATCACGTATCCGGCGACTCTGGAATCGGGCGGGCACTCGATCACCTGAAAGATAGCAGGATGACCGCCGAGTAGACGCCGGAATGATTCTTCGGTCCAGGGATCGGCAAAGCTCACGCGCTCGATCTGCACGATCTGATTCAGATCGCCTTCAGCGGCGGGGCGAAGGAGCGCAGTCACGTTGTCAGGGGACGTCCGTGCGCCGCTTCCCAGCGCACCTGCGCCTCGGCGAGACGCCCATAGTCGGGCTCCCACGACGCGAGATTCACCGGTCCCGATTCAATTATTGAAGCGAGGATGGGTGCCACACCGCGCGCATGCGGATGGGAGTCGATCTGGCGCCCCGGTCCGATCGTCTTGAGCGCTGGCTCTCCCACAGTCAGCTCCGCGAGCTGATCCGCGGATATGAGCGTCGCCGGCTCGGCCTGGATGGCAACGCCGCGGGGCCGGATAGCGATGCGGGCCGCAAAGAATTCGCCCCGCATTGCATCGAGAACCGAGAGATATTCCCCGATGGGGAGGGACGGTTGCGCCCCCGACGCCGTCAGCACGAGCGACGAGACGGCGTAAAGCTCGACACCGTATCCGGCCGCCAATCCTTTCGCCACCGATCCGGCCACCCGCAGACTCGTGAAGCTTCCCGGTCCGGCTCCGCACACGATACGCGCGATCTCTGCCCGTTCAACGCGAGCTTCCGCGAGACATTCCGCAATCGCGGGCATCAGC
>JBGPHO010000180.1:0-5574 GCA_041484425.1 Gemmatimonadaceae bacterium | reverse complement strand
TTGCCGTCGGCTACTACCTGTGGAAGCACCCTCTATCGAACCTTCCCGGCGCGTCGACGACCCTGCCGTTTTACAAATACATACTGATCGTGCCGCTCACCGCGGGAATGGGATGGCTCTACGTGCTCTTCGTGACTTTCGTCATGACTGGAACGAGCAACGCCGTCAACGTGACGGATGGACTGGACGGCCTCGCGGCAGGTCTCACCGCGATTGCCGCGCTGACGTTTGCGTTCTACGCGTACGTGGTGGGACGCGTCGATGCGAGCCAGTACCTGCACGTCTATTTCCTGCGAGGCTCCGGAGAGCTCACCGTTTTTTGCGCGGCCCTGATGGGGGCGTGCATAGGATTTCTCTGGTACAACACACATCCGGCGGAAGTTTTCATGGGCGACACGGGGTCGCTCGCTCTCGGCGGAGCTCTCGCGGCGGTTGCGATTCTCCTCAAGTCCGAATTCCTCCTCCTGCTCGTCGGCGCCGTGTTCGTGGCCGAGATGATGTCGGTGATCATACAGCGCTTCGTGTTCAAGTACCGCAAGCGGCGATATGGAATCGAATACGCGCGCGAACACCGCGTGTTCAAGCGAGCGCCGCTGCACCACCACTTCGAAGTGAAGGGCTGGGACGAGGCTCAGGTCGTCGTGCGATTCTGGATTCTCGGAGTGTTGGCCGCCTTCATTGCTCTGAGCACGCTGAAGCTGCGATGAGTCCGCGCGAGCTCGTGCCGCGTGAGGGCGAGATCGCCGTGATCGGCCTCGCCCGGAGCGGTCGCGCCGTGACGATGCTCCTGCGAAAGCACGGCTACAACGTCTACGCATCGGACGTAGCCTCTTCGCCCGACACCGGACGGGTCGCGGAGGAGCTGCGCGGCCTCGGCGCTGTCGTTGATGTCGGCCGGCACCATGTCGAGCGTCTCGCGCGTGCGGCGCTGGTCGTCACCAGCCCGGGCATTCCTCCTTCGGCGCGGCCTCTGGAGTTCGCGCGGGAGAACGGCGTCCCAATCGCGAGCGAGGTCGAAGTCGCGCTCAACTTCCTCGAGGGTCCGCGCATCATCGCCGTCACCGGCACGAACGGCAAGACGACCACGACTGCGTTGATCGCACATCTCCTGCGCGGATTGGACATCGAAGCGGTCGAGGCGGGCAACATCGGCACGCCACTCTCCGAGATCGCTGCCCGTGAGCAGCAGCCGAAATGGATTTCACTCGAGATGTCGTCCTTCCAGCTGCACGATACTCCGAGCCTCAAGCCTGCTGTTGGCGTGCTAACGAACCTGAGTCCCGATCACCTGGACCGGTATTCGACCGTCGAGGAATACTACGCCGACAAGGCGCGCCTCTTTGCCAACGCCGACGCGGAATCGGCCTGGGTCGTGAACAAGGACGACAAGGGAGTGACGCGGATGGTGCGCGACATCGGCGGCCACAAATATTCGTTCTCGATCCTGAAAAAAGCGGAGGCGTCGCTCGATTCGCGCACTGGGCAGCTCGTGGTGTTGGGCGCGCCGCTGTTGGCGCGCCAGGATCTTCCGCTACTGGGCCAGCACAACGTCGGGAACGCGCTGGCGGCGGCGCTGGCGGTGATGGCCGCGGACCGCTCCCATCAGACGCAGCAAGCGAGGAAGGGAATAGCGCAGGCGCTCAAGACCTTTCGCTCTCTTCCGCACAGACTCGAGCTCGTGGGGGAATTCGGCGGAGTGCAGTGGATCAATGATTCCAAGGCAACCAACGTCAGCTCGACAGCAGTCGCGATTGACGGTATGGAGCGTCCGACCGTCCTATTGCTCGGGGGCAGGCACAAGGGAGAAACCTACACGTCGCTGGCCGATGCGGTGCGCAGAAAAGTGAAGAGAGTAATCGCCTACGGAGAGGCGGCGACGATTATCGCGACCGATCTTCGTCCCGTGGTGGATGTGGTGCGGCTCGGCTCCGATTTCGATGAGGTAATTCAGGCAGCGCGCGCGGCAGCAAGCGCCGGCGAGGCGGTGCTCCTTTCACCGGCGTGCTCGAGCTACGACATGTTCTCGAACTATGAGGAAAGAGGCGAGCGCTTCCGGGCTCTCGCGGCGAAGGAAGCGTAATGGAAGCATCGGAAAATCTGATCTACCGCTGGCACATGGGTCTCGAGGCCCGCGCTCTCGTCATACTCACCGGCATTCTGCTGGCGTTCGGCCTCGCGACGGTTTACAGCGCGAGCGCGATCGTCGAGATGCAGGCTGGCTATGGGCACGCGCACCTTCTCATCCGACAGGTCCTGGGCATGGCCATCGGTGTCACGCTCTTCGCCATCGCCGCCAAGATGGACGCGGAAGTCTGGGAAAAATGGGCATGGCCGATCATGATACTCTCGCTCGTGCTCCTCGTGATCGTGATCCTTCCGTTCACGGCGAGGATTGCCCCCCGGGTTCACGGTTCGCGCAGACATCTGCTCGGCGCCTCGCTCCAGCCGTCGGAGCTGGCAAAGCTCGCTGTGATCCTCTGGACGTCGATGCTGATGATAAAGAAGGGTCCGGCGCTCCGGCGGCTCACCAAGGGCATCCTGCCATTTCTGGTGGTCATCGGAGCGCTCGATATCCTGGTGATGCTGGAGCCGGATGTCTCGACCGCGATGATGTTCACGCTCCTGCTGGGGATCATCCTCTTCGCCGGCGGTGTGCGCATCGGACACTTCGTCGCGCTCGGCGTGATGCTGATACCGCTCCTTTACGTGAAAATCGAGCGGCTCAACTACGTGCTGCTCCGGATGACGGCCTTCTTCGATCCGGGCGCGGCCCCGCTGGAGGTGAGCTATCAGCTCCGGCAGTCGCTGATAGCAGTCGGGTCGGGCCAGATCTTTGGCGTGGGATTTGGCAAAGGACGCCAACAGTACGGTTTTCTGCCCTTCGGCTATGATGACTTCATCGCTGGACACATAGGAGAAGAGTGGGGTTTCGTCGGACTCGCTCTGCTGGTGCTTGCCTTTGCCGTGTACGCGGCGCTCGGGTTCAGGATCGCCCGCAAGGCGAGAACTCCCTTCCTTCAGCTGGTTGCCGTCGGTTTGACGGTCACAATGGTGCTGACCGCGTATCTTCATATCGGCGTGGCAACGGGATTGCTTCCGACCACTGGACTGACGCTACCGTTCATCTCTTACGGCCGCTCGAATCTGGTTCTCTCTCTTCTCATGACCGGCATCCTTGTCAACATCGGCAGTTCCCGTGAAAAGGTACTTGGCGGAGCAGCGACGGGTCCACTCGCTCTCCGCGCGCTTCCCGCTCGATGAGGGTCATCTTCGCTGGAGGCGGTACGGGTGGACACCTCTACCCGGGACTCGCGATCGCGCGCGCGCTGAAAAAAGCTGACCCTCGAGTCGAGCCGTTTTTCATCGGAGCGCGGCGCGGGATCGAGCGCGACGTGCTCCCGCAGGTCGGATGGGCGTTCGATCTTCTCGACCTGCACCCGCTCTATCGAGCGCGCCCGTGGGAGAACTGGAAGACGATCCGGGGCGCGATGAGCGCATGGCGGATGATCGCCGGCGAGGTGCGCAGCGAGCCACCAAACTGCGTCGTCGCGACCGGTGGATACGCGTCCGGATTAGCGTTGGCGTACGCGACGACGCATAAGATTCCCTTCGTCCTCCAGGAGCAAAACACCTTTCCCGGCATCACGACCCGTTTCTTCAGCCGCTTCGCCGCGCAGGTGCACCTGGGATTTCCCGAGGCGCGACGGCACATCTCTCCGTCGAAGACGACTCAGGTATTCGACTCTGGAAATCCGATCGAGCCTCCGCCCGCCGACGCGTTCGAAAAGGCGCCGGGCCGGGTCAAATGGGGATTTTCCTCGTCGGGAGGAAGCGTGTTGCTGGTTTACGGTGGAAGCCAGGGATCGAAAGCAATAAACGACGCGGTCGCCGCGTGGATCGACCAGGGTCTGCCGCCGGATCTGTTCGTAATCTGGGCCACGGGAAGCGCGAACTATGACGAGCTCGCGCGCTACGAAAGCGCGCGCGTAAGGGTCAGAGCGTACATCGCACCCATCTCGGAAGCCTATCGCGCCGCGGACTTCGCGCTCACCCGCGCGGGCGCAATGGCGACGGCGGAGCTGTGCGCCTGGGGAATCCCAGCAATCGTTGTCCCGCTGCCCACCGCCGCGGCGGACCATCAGACCGCTAACGCCAAAGCTCTGGCCGCCTCTGGTGCCGCGGAGATGATACGGCAGTCCGACCTCAACACCGATACGCTCTCCAGTACCGTCGAATCGCTGCTGTCGAATCCCGCGAAGCTTGCAACGATGCGGGCCAAGGCGCTTGATCGCGCCAGGCCAACGGCCGCCGCCGACATCGCCCAGCACATACTTAGTCTCGTCGAGAGCGAGCAGAAGCGGCGCTGACGCGAGTCGGATTGCCGCTGAGAACCGCTGATGACTCCAACGGATAGCACCGACCAGCGCCCGGTCCATTTCGTCGGGATCGCCGGTGCCGGAATGCGCGCGCTTGCCGAGCTGCTCGCTCGGCGCGGAGTTCCAGTCACGGGGTGCGACTCGAATCCGGGCCGAACTGACGATCTGGAGGCGCTCGGAATCAGCGTCGCCAAGGGACATAGCCCCGACCACGTCGAGGGTGCTCGCGAGCTTGTCGTCACATCGGCGATGCCCAGGACTCATCCCGAGCTCTCGCGCGCGCGGGACCTCGGAATTCCCATCACCAGGCGCGCAGAGGCGCTTGGACTCGCTGTTACGGGCGGCCGGGTTGTCGGAATCGCCGGCACTCACGGCAAGACCACGACGACTGTGATGACGACTGCGGCGCTCGCGGCCGCCGGCCTCCGGCCGACCGGAATTGCGGGCGGCCGCGTCGCCGAGTGGAAGGGCAACCTTCACTACGAGTCGGACGAGCTGTTCGTCGTCGAAGCAGACGAATACGATCGATCCTTTCTCTCGCTGTCGCCGACCGTCGCGGTGGTGACGAACGTGGAAGCCGATCATCTCGACATCTACCGTGACCTCGAGGACATCAGGACGACGTTCTCGCGCTTCGTGCGGGACGCCGCCGCAATCGTCCTCTGCGACGATGACGCGGGGGCGCGGTCGCTGGATCTTCCATCCAGCGCGGAGGTCATTCGCTACGGTTTGAAATCCCGCGACGCGCGACTCGTCGCGAGCGGTGTGCGGTCCGACGGCCATTCAACGGTTTTCTCCGTCAGCTACGACGGCCGCCCTCTTGGCGATGTCGCTCTGCGCGTTCCGGGCTTCCACAACGTGCAGAATGCGCTCGCGGCAATCGGGGCCGGCTTTTCGCTCGGTGTCACGCTCGACGCCATGCGCGAGGGACTACTCCGGTTCGGAGGAGTGGATCGCCGTTTCCAGCATCTCTTCGACGTCGCGGGGGTGACTATCGTCGACGACTACGCGCACCATCCGACCGAGATAGCGGCGACGCTCCAGGCGGCGCGCGCGTCCTATCCGGGCCGACGCATTGTGGCGGCGTTTCAACCCCACCTCTTCTCGCGCACACGGGACTTCTCAGACGCGTTCGCCGAGGCTCTCTGCGGGGCGGACTCTGTTTTCCTGGCGGAGATCTATCCAGCCCGCGAGCAAC
>JBGPHO010000179.1:0-5601 GCA_041484425.1 Gemmatimonadaceae bacterium | reverse complement strand
TGACCGATTCGCTCAATCAGAACTCTTCTAGAATCTTTTTTGCTTTCTTGGGATTGTCACTGACGATCGCCAGTTCCAGCAGGTCGTCCGCAACGCCGGTCACGTAAATTGCCTCGAGATTGATGCCAGCCTCGCCGAGTCGGCTCGTGACAGTGGCCAGTACACCGGCCTTGTTTTCGAGCATTACGAGGTTGACTTCGCTCTCCGTGAACCGAATGCTCGCTGCCTCGAGCGCGCCGCGCGCTACCACGATATCATCCGGGAGAATGCGCGCCATCGCCACGCCTCCGACGGACATTCCTGCGATCGCTTTGATGTTGACACCGCGGCGGCCGAGGGCCTGCGCTACCCGGGAGAGGTCGCCGGGGTGATTCGTAAGTTGGATCGAGCAGTCTCTCATGTAGGTCTCCAACGATCTTGAAGGTGTGGTCGCAGCCTAACGCCTCACTTCTGGTGCGAATCTATGCTACAAAACACAAGGCAGCTTGACGAAGGGTCGCCCCTCTGGTGCCGGCGTCTGATTACCGAGCTCGGCGACGCCGACGACCGCGCGACGGCGCTCGCTCTGGGGCTGACGCCACAGCAACTCAACTGGAAGCCTCGGCCGGGCGAGTGGAGCGTTGGCCAGTGCATCGAACATCTATACGTCGCCAACGAGGTGTACTGTCCCGCGATATCGAGCGCATTGGTTGGTTATCCACCGGCTGTGGTTCAGGACATCACACCAGGTTGGCTCGGCCAATGGTTCATTCGCAACTACATCGAACCCTCGCCGAGAACGAAACGGCGCGCGCCGAAGAAGATCAGGCCCGGCGCACAAGTCGACCACTCTATTCTCGAGCGATTCCTCGACAGCAACCATAGGGTACGTGAGCTTGTGCAGAGCGCAAGGAACTACGACGTCAACCGCATCCGATTCAGGAACCCTTTCGTTCCGGTGATTCGTTTCACGGTCGGAACAGGTTTGGAGATCATCTCGAAGCACCAGCAACGCCACCTCCTGCAAGCTGAACGGATCAGAGACTCCCTGGAATTCTCTCAGCGGGAACGCGGTTCGTAGAGGCTCTCATTCGCCGAAGCGGACGCGCCGAGTGTCCTGCTCCTTTCCCGTGCGAATCGCCAGCGATCCGTACAGCTCGGGCCGGCGCGCCCGCAGCCATCGCCGCCCCGACGAAGTCTCGAGGAGCGAAGCATCCAGATCCGCCACCACCATGGCGTCAGTTGTTGAGCGCGTCTCGGCGATAATCTCGCCGTAAGGATCGAGCACCATAGCGTTGCCGGTGCGGATCTCGTCGTCGTCGGGGCCGATGCCGTTGCTGAAGAGCAGGAACATTCCGTTGTCGTGCGCTCTGCTGGGCAGCCAGCGCATCAACCAGCCACGCCCTTTGGGTCCGCAGATCTCTGCTTCACAAGCGGCAGGATCTTGTTCGCGGCGCGCCCAAACGGCGTGGTCGACCGGCTTCATTCCGTGCGGGCTCACCGAGTTGCATCCCCCCGTCTGATGAGGCGCCAGTAAGATTTCCGCGCCAAGCAATGCTGTGGCGCGTCCGTTTTCGATGATGTTGTTGTCGTAGCAGATGAGTACGCCCACTCGGCAACCGTGCGGAGTGTCGAAGACAGTATAGCTGTCGCCCTCGGAGAGAAATGCGCTCACGAACACATGCAGCTTGCGGTGGCGTGCCCAACGCCCGTCGGGCATCGTGACGACGTAGGCGTTGTAGAGCCGTCCGTCGTCGCCGCGCTCGATGAGTCCCGCGCCGATGGTCATGGCGTGTTCGCGCGACAGCCGCAGCAGCTCCTGCGTGCACGGGCCGTCGGGGACCGGCTCGGCGAGCGCCTCGACGGCTTCGCGCGCGAGTTTCCGAACGTGCCAGTAGCCGGTGAGACACATCTCCGGGAATGCGATGATCTCGACGGCGGACTGGGCGGCCTCCGTCACGAACTGTCGGACGCGCCCGAGGTTGTAGGCCTTGTCGGCGGGCTGGTGCTGAAACTGTACGGTCGCCACGCGGATGTCGCGCATACGTCCTGAAACTACCTCTTGAGAAGAGCGGGGCGAGATCTGTCGCGGTGCGTCAGGTCAAGGAGGCCATGTCGATGACGAACCGGTAGCGCACATCGCTCTTCAGCATGCGGACGTACGCGTCGTTGATGGAGGCGATGTCGATCAGCTCGATGTCCGACGTGATGCCGTGCTTGGCGCAGTAGTCCAGCATCTCCTGCGTCTCGGGAACCCCGCCGATACCTGATCCCGCCAGGCTGCGCCGGCCACCGATCAGGCTGAACAGCTGCACCTCGGCCGGCGTCGGCGGAATGCCGACGCAGATCATTACGCCATCGGTAGCCAGCAACTGGAGGTACAGGTTGTAGTCGTGCTTCGCCGAGACGGTGTCGATGATGAAGTCGAAGTATCCGGCCAGCTTCCCGAGCTGTGCGGGATCGCTCGTGAGCGCGAACTTGTGCGCCCCCAGCCGGCGGGCATCCTTTTCTTTTCCGGGCGACGTGCTGAGCAGCGTCACCTCCGCGCCGAATGAAGCGCCGAACTTCACTGCCATGTGGCCGAGGCCACCAAGTCCGACCACGGCCAGCTTGTGGCCCTTGCCGACCTTCCAATGACGAAGCGGCGAGTAGGTTGTGATTCCCGCGCACAGGAGCGGCGCCACTCCGGCGAGCGGCAGCTTGTCCGACAGCCGGAACACGAAATCCTCGTGCACGACGATCCGCTTTGAATAGCCGCCCTGCGTGATCTCATCGTTGCGTCGATCGTGCGCGCTGTAGGTGCCGACCATTCCACCCACCGTGCAGTACTGTTCGAGACCTTTCCGGCAGTTGTTGCACTCGCGGCACGAATCGACCATCACGCCGACGCCGGCGAGATCGCCGCTCCGGAATTTCGTGACCTTGTTTCCGACGGCGGACACCCGACCGACGATCTCGTGGCCGGGAACGACGGGGTAGATCGTCTGGTTCCACTCGTTGCGCGCCATGTGGATGTCGGAGTGGCACACGCCGCAGTAGAGAATCTCGAGCTTCACGTCCTGTGGCTTCACTTCGCGGCGCTGGATCTGGAAAGGAGCGAGAGGCGTGTCGGGTGCCTGTGCCGCGTAGGCCGGCGTTGCTCGCTTTTCCGTCATCACCTTGTCGCGGGGACGAGGCGCGCTCTTATCGGTCGCTTTTCTTGCCCCGCTCGGTCGCGAAGACTTCTTTTGCGTTTTCACAGGCGACTCCTTCTGAATTGCCATACCAGTTTGTGGGAAGGATCGGCGCCCAGAGTTCAGGCCTTCCGCAAATCGAATCTCGCGCCGGATACTTCGACGATAATAATGGTTGGACCGGCAGTAACGCTATTGACTCAATACTACGGTCAGATTTGGCGCTGCTTTCCCACCATAATCGCCATGAAATGAATACGTCCCCGTCGGCAGCGCGATAGGCCTCTCTCCCAGGCCCGGGCCGCCCTGGTAGGAGGGGAAATCGGGCGCGATCACGAAGAAATCGATCACATCACGCTTTGTCTCGCCCGCCGCGAAATAAGTGACGCCTGGGTCCAGCGCCAAATCTCCGGAGCTCATGCCGCCGCCGGAACTCTCCTGCATCGCATATCCGTAGCTTACCGACACACCGCCGGTACTGCTCGGAAGCGAGACAATCACCGGATGCGAAAATGGGTTGTGAACCGAGATCGTAAAGGTCGCCAGGCCTCCATCGATCGAAGAGCTCGGCGTGGCGGGTGACACCGTACTCGTAACCTCGAGCTCGGAAGGAGCGATCGTCGGCGTGCCGGCGGCAGGCGACGCGGGAGGGCCGGCATCGCGCACACATTTCTCCAGGCACGCGACGAAACCACCGCAAGCCTGGAGAAATGCCCATCGTGGGTGTCCCGCTGAACGTGTCAGGGCGTGCAGCATCTCATGGCGGACGATGCCGCCGGCGATCGTATCGTTCGTATAAAGGATGATTCGATTGCCCGCGAGCGACCAATACCCCGCAATGGCTTCGTCATTGTCATTTGGGTCTTGCAGCAAACTCGTTGTCGAGTACCACTGAATATTCTCGAGCGAGCCGCTGAGGCCGGAGCACGACTCCACCATTGCCCACCATGCCGCGTAGACCGGCGGCGGGTGGAAAATCTGTGCGTTCTCGGGTAGCGGCGGGTCAGTCAGATGCCCGCAGGATATTCCCGCGATAAGTGCAAGCAGCGGCGCATGCACTCGATTCAGGCGGGGTGGACGGCGGGCGTTGACGGCGCTCATGTTGTCCGAAAACTGATCGTCGGCTTCGAAGATCGCCAGCGAGCGACCGATGCCCGACGATGAAAACGCCGCTAGCGGGACGTGGCGAAGATGGCCGAGAGCTCCTGCGGCGGCACGACTTCGAGCTGACCGAAGGTGCAGTCGCGAGGGCGCTTGTCCTCCGGCTATCCCCGCGCCTGTAATGCGCGGCTAGGTCGCTGATAGATGTAGCGTTGGCTAGAACATCCACCCAGTGCGTAGAGAGCAGCCAATCGTCAAAGAACGCGGTGAGATCGCGGGACGATGCCTGCTTCGCAAAGCTGATGAAATCCCGCGTCGTACCGCCCGGCCCAAACCGCTGGTAGTAGCCGCCGACGATCTTGTTGAACTCCTGTTGCCCAACGAGATCGAAGAGCGTCGCGAACATCAGCGCGCCCACCCTGTACGATTTGCCCGTCTGGTTTTCCGTCCCATAATCGATCATCGGTACCCGGCGCATCGATGAGTCGGCCGCGATCATTCTCTTCACGGTCACGATGTCTTCGATCTCCGACTCCGGGCGTTTCGGCCATGCGTCCACGCGCTCGTGCAGCAGATCCTGCATGAACATCGCGTACCCTTCGTTCCAGCGTGGCGATGGATTTTCCAGATCAGGCGCATTCCACAGGTGAGACAGTTCGTGATACAGCTCTCCCATGTGTGTGCTGTCTCGGAACGCCGCCGCCGTCTGGATGATGCCTCCCACCAGACTCGCCTGCGAGCCCCAGCCGTCTGGAATCTCGGTGATGGTGAGATTGAGTGGCGAATGAAGCGGACCGAACCACGCTGTGAGTAGACCCAGGGCCGCCTGAGCGCCTGACATGAGTCGGCGTGCGCCAATACTGTCGTCGCGGAAGAAGAAGAGCCGCACACCTCCCTGAAAGAGCGTATCGAATGGAGCGATGGCGATGTTTATGAAGGGAGATGGAGCTCCTGACACGTACGTCCACGTAGTCGTGCCGTCAGCATTGATTACGCGTGACGGTTTCCCGCCCGCTGCCACCACGTACCCTGACGGCACACGGACGGACGCCCGATAGGTGAACGGAACGGCGGGAACGCGCCGGTTCGGCTCATCAACGAGGCCGTCAATCCGCGGGAATGCCAGCGCGTCCTCCCGAATGATCGTGAAGGCCGTGTCGATCCGATCCTTTACATACAGCCAACCGACCTCGGTGTAGCCGACGAGATTCCCGGCGTAATCCAGCCGCACGACGGTGTGGCTGCCCGGCGGCACAGGCTTGGCGAGATCGACGAGAACCTGAGTCACCTGCCGCATCGGCGTGTCAAGGAAACGAACGACGTCCTGGGTGAAATTCAGCGGCCTCCC
>JBGPHO010000178.1:0-5605 GCA_041484425.1 Gemmatimonadaceae bacterium | reverse complement strand
GTACGGGTGAACACCCTTGCTACCGGCTCAAGTCCAATGCGGGGTTTAAGAGACCCGCGTATCAGATTGTCGAGGGTCGGGCGTGTTTCAGCTCCCCAAGACACAATTTTCCAGGAGTAGGGAATGCGTACGACCGGCAAAGTGAAGTGGTTCAATGACGCGAAGGGCTTTGGATTCATCACCCCTGACAACGGGCAGAAAGACTGCTTCGTTCACTACAGTGCGATCTCGGGCTCGGGCTTCAAGTCCCTTGCTGAAGGTGATGCTGTGGAGTTCGACATCGTCGAGGGTCAGAAGGGTCCAGCTGCCGAGAACGTGACGAAGGCTTCTTAAGCCACGTCCGCTTCACTGGCACAATCTGGCGGGGCGTCTCAGTCGAGACGCCCCGTTTTGGTTTCTGGGGGACGACCGCGTCTCGGGACGGGAGCGATCTCGACGGCGGTTTCGAGCCGTTTGAGCAGATCTACCCGAAATGACGATATGTCGAGCGCGAGATTCAATCCTTGTGACCCGGCAAATTGACCTTGGTTCTTGGCGAGACCCTCGGCCAGTGCGATCGCCCTTGATATGGGCAGCCCGAATTGCTGAATCAGCAAGACTGCTAACGCCAACACAACCAAGGCGTCAACTGTGAGCCGACGAGATATTCCCTGGCGATCCTGCGCGACTCCAGAGACACGATGGTGCGACAGGACATTGTCGAGCCATTTGATGGAAGTATCAATCGCAAGTGCAGCTGCGGCAATAGTATACGCACGAGCCATAAATTATCCTATCATTAAAGGATAATTTAATATATCACTTTTTCCTTTTCAGTCCGTGGCAGTCCTCTCGCTATATTGGTTGCCAACTCGTAACCTCTCCGATGATCGACTTCCCTGGGTGGATAAGATGAAGCGGCTTCTTCAAGGCATGGCTATTTCGGTTCTTGCTTCAGTCGTGGTCTCAAATCAGGCTGCGGGTCAGAAGACCTATGCCCTCGGAGTTGGCGCAGGCGCGGCTATACCGGTTGGAAAGCTGAGCGATACTCAAACTGCTGGATTCAATGGAATCGTTGCACTCGCAGTCGGCATCACCGACCTATCGATTGGGCTTCGATTTGACGGGATCTATAACAATTTCTCGGGCAAGAGCACCGTTTCGACGCAGGCCGGACAGACTAACACTTTCGGTTTTCGGATCGCCGGCCTACTGGGCAATGTGATCTACGCTTTTCCGGGAACGAGCGCCAAGAGCTACATCGTCGCAGGAGGAGGGCTGTATAACACCAAGCTTGATGCGGCGGGATCCAAGTCGGAAAACCATTTTGGACTGAATGCAGGACTTGGAATGACGTTTGGATTAGGACCCATTGCGAGCTTCGTGGAGTCGAGATACCACTTCATATCACGCGAGCCGGCGAAAGGTGGTGTGATCCACTTTGTTCCGATCACCCTTGGACTGATGTTCTAGGTTTGCTGAAAAAAGAGCGCACAACTGTGCGCTCTTTTTCTCGGAACTACCTCTTCTAAACCGCGCGAAGCACCAGCTCGTTACCTCGTGCCGCTTCAGCTACGGGCGATAGCGCCTCGCGCGCGGAGCGAAGCTGCGCGCTGACAGCGGTCGGGCCTGTACCGCCCGGAACGTCGCGACGCGCCACCGAACGCGCCGGCTCGAGCCAATCGAGAACGTCGTCGCCGAATAGTGAATGCGCAGCCTGGAACGATGCGAACGGCAGGGCGTCAAGCTCGCAGCCGTCGCGCTCGCTCTCGCGAATCAGTGATCCGATTGCAGAATGGGCTTCGCGAAAAGTGGCTCCCTTCTCTACCAGATAGTCGGCGAGATCAGTCGCCATCATGCTGCTCGAAAGCGCAGCGCGCATTCGCTTGGGGTTGAAGCGAATCTCCTGGAGCGCTCCGGCCACAGCTGGGAGTACGAGCAGAATCGTATCAACCGCGTCGAACAACACACGCTTGTCGTCCTGGAGGTCCTTGTTGTAGCCGCTGGGTAATCCTTTGAGCGTCGCCAGAAGCGTCGTCAGATCACCAATGGCACGCGCGCCTGAGCCACGTGCAAGCTCCAGCGCATCGGGATTGCGCTTCTGCGGCATCATGCTCGAGCCCGTCGTGAACGCATCGCCGAACTGAACGAATCCGAACTCGCTCGAGCCATAAATGATCAAGTCTTCGGCGAGTCGAGAGAGATGCGTAGCCGTCATCGCCACCGCGAACAACAACTCGGCCACGAAATCTCTGTCCCCTACGGCGTCGATGCTGTTCTGCGACACAGAGCTGAAGCCGAGGCTGCCCTGGAGAAGCACCCGTGAGATCGGGAACGCACACCCAGCGATCGCACCCGAACCAAGCGGTAACACCGCCGCAGCACGTGACGCCGAAGCAATCCGTGCTCGATCCCGCTCGAGCGGCCAGAAGTGCGACAACATCCAATGTGCGGCGGATACGGGTTGGGCGCGCTGGAGATGAGTGTATGCCGGCATCAACACGTCGCCCAGCGTTGCGGCGTGAGCGAGCATTACCTGCTGCAAAGTGCGGACGGTGTTATCGAGCTTTGTACACGTGTCCATAGACCAGAGGCGCGTCGCCGTAGCTACCTGATCATTGCGGCTGCGGCCCGTGTGGAGCTTCGACGCCACATCGCCTACTTCATCGTGCAACATCCGGTCGATCAGCGTGTGCACATCCTCATCGGATGAAAGCGGCTGTGCGCCGGCCGCGAGCTTTTGGCCGACCATGGCCAGTCCGCGTTCGATCTTCTTGCTTTCCTCAAGCGTCAGCACTCCAGCGCCCCAGAGAGCCACCGCCCAAGCCTGAGATAGGTTGATATCGAACGGCCAGAGGCGAAAATCGGTCACAATGGAACGATTGAGTGCCTCCAGGGCAGCCGCAGTGGGGGTGGAAAAGCGTCCTCCCCAGAGCTTGTGCGACGTGTGGTCCGACATTGCGGTCTCCTTGGTGGTCAAGCTATGGCCAGAGTCGCGGGCTCCTTGGTTTTCGCCTCGCTCTTGCGCTGTGCCGCCGCAGCCAGCTCCTGATCGCGGATGGCGCGAACGCGCGCGGAAAGCCCGTAAAGGCGTATGAACCCGGCAGCGTCGCTCTGCTCGTAAACGTCGTCCTCACCGAACGTTACGAAACGCTCGTCGTAAAGCGCGTATTCGCTCTCCCGACCGACGACCGATGCTGATCCCTTGAAAAGCTTGAGTGTCACGGAACCGGTAACGCGCTCCTGCGTCACGTTCACGAAAGCGTCGTATGCCTCGCGCTCGGTTGTCCACCAGCGGCCTTCGTACACGAGATCAGCGTAGCGTGGAGCGATGTTATCCTTGGCGGCAAGAGTGCGGCGATCGAGCACCAGCTGCTCCAACTCACTGTGGGCGGAGTAGAGCAGGGTGCCGCCCGGGGTTTCGTAGACGCCACGCGACTTCATCCCGACAAGACGATCCTCGACGAGATCTATTCGTCCGACGCCGTGCCGTCCGCCAATCGTATTGAGCGCCACGACGAGGTCCACCGCATCGAGCTCGGCACCATTGACAGAGACCGGAGTTCCATTGAGGAATCCGATTGTGACCTCCTCGGGCTCGTCTGGAGCATTCTCCGGAGCGGTCGTCAGCATGAAGAGGTCAGCCGGCGGTGCGAGAGCCGGCTGCTCGAGGACGCCACCCTCGTGAGAGATGTGCCAGATATTTCGGTCGCGGGAATAGATTTTTTCCCGGGTCGCCGCAACGGGAATCTTGTGAGATTCGGCGTAGGCGATCGCGTCCTCGCGGCTCCGAATGTCCCACTCGCGCCAGGGCGCGATGATCGGGAGATCCGGCGCAAAGGCGGCGTACGTCAGCTCGAAGCGAACCTGGTCGTTTCCTTTGCCGGTGCAGCCGTGGGCAAGCGCGTCGGCGCCAACCTGGCGCGCGATCTCGACCTGCCGGCGCGCGATGAGAGGACGCCCCATCGAGGTCCCGAGGAGGTACTTCCGACCGTAGATCGCACCGGCGCGCAGGGTGGGCCATACGAACTTTTCCACGAATTCCTGGCGCAGGTCTTCGACGTAGCACTCGTCAGCACCAGATGCGATCGCTTTCGCCCGCACACCCTCCAGCTCGTTCCCCTGGCCAATGTCCGCGGCGATGCAGATGACGCGAGCGTCGTAGCGTTCCTTGAGCCAGGGGACGATGATGGATGTGTCGAGCCCACCGGAGTAGGCAAGGGCAATCGTTCGGATCACGGGCACCTCAATAAGTATTCAGTATGATTGAATATTTAATCGGTCCGGCCGGGCCCGTCAATGCTTTATCCAGGTTCTCCAGCGAGGGCCTTGAGGCGCCGGAGGACGCGGTCCCGGGCGGCGACGGAGCGACAGATGATCAGTATCGTATCGTCACCGCCGACTGTGCCAAGAACATCGGACCATCCCTCACCGTCGAGGGCAGCTGCGATGGGTTGAGCGCCCCCTGGGACCGTGCGCAAAACCAGCATCTCCCCAACGCCATCGATGCGGAGGAAAAGCTGCGGCAGCAAGGTGTCGAGTGCTGCTCTGCTTTCCTCTATGCTGCCGTCGGTAATCGCGTATCGGGCGCCTTCAGGAGTCGGGACCCGGGCAAGCCGCAATTCGCGGAGGTCGCGGGAGAGGGTCGCCTGCGTCACGTCCCACCCGCGTTGGAGCAGCATCTTCCGAAGATCTTCCTGGCTGCTCACGACTCGAGCGCCTACGATCTCCAGGATTGTGTCGTGTCGTTCGCGCTTGTTGGCCACGGAGAGAGTTTAGCACCGCGGAAAGCATTGCGCGAGCGGGCCGCCAGGATCATTGACGCGAAGGGAGTGTAATGTTATGCATTCATTATGCATAAAGTTCCGGTGGGAGTCCTCGGCGCGAGCGGATATGCGGGTCGGGAGCTGTGCGGACTGATCGCGCGGCATCCGAGGCTCGAGCTCGCGTTCGCTTCTGCCAACGAGCAACGGGGGCAACGCACCCGTATTGGAGCAAAGGAGGTGACTTACGTCGCGACAGAGGACGCACCCCTGAATAAGGCGGAGATTGTCTTCACGGCGCTTCCGCATGGGGCGTCTGCCAAGTGGGTAGGAAATGCGCGCGCGACCGGAGCACGGGTGGTAGATCTCTCATCCGATTTCAGGCCTGGCGCAGGCGCTGGAGTCAATCAAACCGAAGCCCCCTATGGTCTTACCGAGCTAATGCGCGCAAAGATTCCGGGGGCGGAAATCGTGGCGAACCCCGGCTGCTACCCGACTGCAATTCTGCTCGCCATCGCGCCACTGCTCAAGGAAGGCTGGGTAGTACCGGGGGCTACCATAAATGTATCGGCTGCCAGTGGTGTCACCGGCGCCGGATATTCCGCTCGTCCCGATCTGTTGTTCGCCGAGGTCGCTGAGGACTTCCGCGCCTACGCGGTGGGGAATCAGCACAGGCATATCGCCGAGATGCAGGCGGTTGCCAAAGAGCTAGGAGGCAGGGACAACGACATACTGTTCACGCCTCACCTGCTTCCGGTCGCTCGCGGAATTCTGGCGACGATCACCGTGCCGGTGAACGAGTTCGCGGAAGATCCATCCGCACTCTGGCGGGATTGTTATCGCGGGGAACCCTTCATCGAGAT
>JBGPHO010000177.1:0-5626 GCA_041484425.1 Gemmatimonadaceae bacterium | reverse complement strand
TGACGTTTCGTCGGGATAGCTCGAGAAGCTGACTTTGAACGGCACCTTCGTCATCGCGGCGGCAAAGCCCACCGACTTCGGAAGCGTGAATGCCGGGTTGGCCCCACGGACCATCAGCACCGACACGCCGCCCGAGTTCATGCGCTCGGCGAGAGCGCGCAGCTCCGCCGGCGCCGCCATCCGATCGAAGCCCAGGTGTCCTTCATTCGGCTTGATCGTAACCCCGACATTGCCGCGCGACTGATTGAGGGCGTTCGTGGCGAGGGCGACTTCCAGTCCATCCGCTCCGCCGCCCCCGGCGATCACCATGCTCGAGGTCGACGCGGCGAACTCACGGACAAACGCGTCGAGCACCGAGGCGCTGACACCCGTCGCCTGCGCTGCCGCCTCGACGGACAGCTGGCCCGCGAGCATGCGCACGATCGACATCTCGCTGCCCGGGCGGCAATCGATCCACTGGTCGGCGTTGAGACCGGTGAGCGAGCGACGAGGTCCCACATAAACAAGCCGCGGGCTGTTGTCGTGATCGGCGCGTGCATCGGCGAAATCGAGCTGTTGCGGGACCATCGCGCCCCAGCCGTCCAGGAAATCCGCCCCGATTGAAACCACCAGTCGAGCCGCCCTGAAATCGAGCCGTGGCCAGGCGACGCCGTAACTTTGTCGGTTTGCCGCGATGACGGCGTGATCGGCGCCCGCGTCGTAACTGAGATGAGCGGGCATTCCAAAGCCCGCGAGCCACGTGTCGAGGAAGCCTGGAAAACTTCCCGACTCGTGCTGATTGATGAAGACGGTGTTCGCCGCACCACCGCGGCTGCGTGCTTCTCCGAGCTTCTGCGCGAACAGTTGCAGCGCTTCGTCCCAGCTTACGGACTCGAGGCGCCCGTTCCGACGAACCATGGGTCCGCGATAGCGATCGGGATTATAGAGACCTTGGAGGGCCGCCTGGCCGCGAGCGCAAAGGGCGCCGCGGTTCACCGGGTGGTCGGGGTTCCCCTCGAGCTTGATCGTGCGTCCGTCACGAGTCTCGGCTATGACCCCGCACGCCGCGGAGCACTCGCGGCAGGTCGTCGCGTAATAGGTCGAAACGCCGGGAACAGTCTGGTCGGGTGAAACCAGATACGGAATGAGCTTCTCGACCTTCTCGGAGGCGCATCCCAGCATCGTAGTGGCGGCGGTGCCGACGCCCAGAACCTTGAGGAATTCGCGGCGCTTGACTCCATTCGGCGCGGTGCCTATGGCGGGCGAAGCTTCTTGCTCGGTGCTCATTCGACTAGTAGTGACACGAGCTGCAGTCATATCTCGCGCGGAAGGGCGGATTCGACTGACCGATGTGACAGTTGATGCACCAGCCCATGTTGAGCGACGACGCCTGGTAAACCTGCTTCATGTTCTGGATCTGGCCGTGGCACGTCTGGCACGTCACGCCCGCGTTTACGTGCCGCATGTGCGGGAAGTGAACGTACTCCGGCAGCTTGTGGATGCGGACCCATGGCACCGGCTCTTTCTTGTTCCAATACGCAGCGAGCTTCTGAATTTCCGCTTTGTTGCCTGGCGACGATCCGGTCACGACTGTGTGGCAACCCATGCATGTGCTGACCGCGGGGAGGCCCGGATCGAAAGACTTGTTGGCGGAAAAGTGGCAGTAGAGGCAGTTCATCTTCAGCGTGTCCACGTGCACCGTGTGGCGGTACGCGACCGGTTGTACGGGACTGTTACCTTCCGAAGAGGACGCGCCGCTATACGCAGAGAGCATGGTGGCGAGCGCGGCGATGCACGCGAATCCGGGCACCGCTAGCCATCTGCTTCGCAAGTTCATCCGCGAAATTCGTGTAAAGGCGAGTTAATCGGTGGGCGTTGTGAAGAATTTCACAAGCCACCGGCAGGCGGAAAAATGTTCGGACACGTAGTGTGGCGCAAGGTGTCCACTCACAGGTTCGAACCTCCCGGCTTTCCCTTGGTGACGCGGTCGATTGTTCGAATGATTTCGATAAAAATCGCGCGCAGGAGCGCGAGCTCGCGGGAGTCCGGAGCGGCGCGGTAGAAGAGAGTCCGCACCGTCCGCATGATGTGCTCGTGAAAACGCGTCTTGAAGAAATCGATCGCGTAGAGACCTCGCTCGGCGTCAGCGAAGAGCTGCTCGTATTCCTCCGCGATTGCTGGCGGGGCGTCCTTGCGCGGCGGAGCGAGAGTCCGCGTGGAATCGGCCGCGGAGAGATGCAGCTCGTAGAGGGCGATGAGAACGGCCTGCGCGAGATTGAGTGAGGCATGCTCCGTCGTTGGAATCGTGACGACGACGTGAGCGCGATCGAGGATATCGTTGGGAAGCCCCTTGTCCTCTCTGCCGAAGAGAATCGCAACCGGGCCGTTCCGCGCGAAATCGAGCAGCTCCACGCTGGCCGCTTTCGGATTGGTCAGGTCGCGCTTGGCTGCGCGGCGTCTCGCCGTGAAACCCGCGACCCTCACCACTCCATCGAGCGCCTCCTCGATGGTATCGCAGTTCCTGATGCGCTTGATGATGTCGCCCGTGTCGTGGGCGATTCCCTCGAGTCTCCAGGGATCGTATTCCACCGAGCGAACGAGATACAGGTCGGAGCACCCCATATTCTTCATCGCGCGAATCGTCGCCGCGATGTTGACTGGATCCTGGGGCTCGTACAAAACGACTCGCACCGCGGCCAGAGCCGAGTCCAGGGCCGGGGGCGGGTCGCCGCGGTCAGCGGTCCGAGTCACGTCGCCCGATGTGAAATGCTGCCCTCCCCTTCCGCGTTACCACGGATTGTGGAGGGCAGTAATGCGCCGAAGCAACGAGTCGCCGCGGCCGCGTGAGGTCCGTCTCTAGACGACCGGTCGGCCTGTGACGAGGCGATATATGACCACGATTACTGCGACGACGAGCAGAATGTGGATCAGGCCGCCCCCGATGTGCACTATGAAGAATCCAAGAATCCAACAAATGAAGAGAATTACCGCGATCGTCCAAAGCATGATGGCATCCTCGCAAGAAGTGAGTTACTCGCAGCGCGACAGGAAATAGCCCAAGGCTGGGCGCGCATCGAAGCTCCGTCTGCGCGTTATGCTAGGGCACGGGAGGCAACATGGCAACCAGCATGCCTGAGCTTCTTGGGTGGCCCTGCTCAAAACAGCTTGATCTGAGGAGAGACACCGGGCCCGTTCAAAACAGCTCGCTTTGCGGAGCGACATCGTAGCGAACGCGGCCGGCCTCGATTCGCCCGAACGACGTCAGTCGGTGCCCCTCGGTCTTGGAGTCGAGGATGTGGAGGACGGGCACCCCGCGCGCGACGACGGCGTCGGAGATGAGTGAGCGGTGGCAGCGCCACGGCACCGCCTCGGCGCACATGATCACCGTCGGCTCGAGGCTGGCGAGGGCCAGAAGATCATCCAGCGCCTCCTGGAATTCGCGCGTCTCCATGTAGTCGGCGTAAGCCCGGAAGCTCGCATTTCGCCACAGGGTATTGTGCGAGTCGCGTCGTCCGCGCCGGCGACCACCAAGGGACGGCAAGTGTGAGTACCTGGCGCCGGCGTCGATGATCGCCCTCTCCAGGTCCGGTCGGGAGAAGTGCGGGTGCCTCACCGATGTGGGGAAGGCGCGAACATCGACCAGATGTGTCGCGCCTTCTCTTGCCAGCAATCCGAGAAACTGCTCGAGCGACCTGGTCGAATGCCCGATCGTGTAGAGCCTAGCGGGGTCCACGCTCCACGAAGCTTCCCCCCTCAACGCGCGGCGTGCCAGAGGCGGGTGTGATGCCGGTCGATCCGGTCTGGTGCAGTGCTTGTCTACCGAGGAGGATTCGCGTCGCCCTGACGTCGTGTCCCATGTCGATGAGAAGCAGCGCGAGGTCGCCACTTCCCCACAGCAATCCAGCCATCACCACCAGGCGGCTCATCTCGCCCAGCAACGTCGGGATCGAGGCGGTGCCCTGCGTCACGAGGCCGGTAATGATCTCCGAGACCAGTAGCAGCAGCAGAATGACCGCCATGAGCTTGAACAGCTTCGACAGATAGCCCAGTCCCACGTATGGCTCGAGGTCGGCCAGGCGCACTGGCATCGCCGGGTCACGCTTCGGGTTGGCGGGTAAATGCCTGAGATCTTCCGTCGGGTTCGCGGGGAGCCCGGTAGATGATTTGTCCATTAACTGTCTCCTGTTCCAATCCAGCGAGCGGGGTAGCCTCGCGTGTCTATGTGGGTGAACGGCCCGTGCGCTGACGTGCCAGAATATATGCCACACCCTCCTATCAGCGAAGGGTGTGCCCGCTCAACGCGGTTGACGGCATCCTGGATCACCTTGGCATCTGCAATATTCACGCGCCCGTCGTGATTGAGGTCGTCCATCTGCCCATCGCCGTCGTTATCGATGAAGATGTCGTTGGCGTCGCCGTACATATGGCGGCTGAGAGCCGCTCGGCCCCTCGGGTCGCCTCCCCCGACGTTGTATTGCGGCGTTCTGAATCCGCTCAACACGCGGACACCATTCGGATTGATCCCGTGCTCCTTCAAGTCCTGCAGCACGAGCTCGTCCTTGTCGATCATCTTGATGTCGATGACTACGTATTTCGGCCAGATGTTCTGCTGATCGTGCGGAAGAAAGTCCCTGATTTTAAAGTGCTCCGAGAGCTGGGTGTTCTGATTCTGCGCTGTCACTTCGATGAATCCGTTCGGCGGATTATAGCTCACGCCCGGCCTGCCCTTTCGCGCCGCGGGCCAGTTACCGATGTAGTACAGCCCTAGCCGGCCTGCTTTCTCTTCCGTTGCCGGGCGCAGCGTGATGACGCTGAAGTCAGCGAGCGGCTTGATGGCGCTTCCGATCTTGAGCGCCAGGTTCCAGATGCCGGGACGCTTTGGCGCGAAGAACGTGGACGTGGACTCCGCGGCCGAGCCGGAAGAAAAGGTCGCGACGGATCCCGGGGGAAGGGTGTCGGCCAGAATCGCCGTGATCGGCGTGCCGCCCTGCTGGATTCGGACGCGGAGCTTTCCGCTCTCGCCGCGGGCCGGAGTAGCGAGCGCGGTTAGCGCGGCATCGGTGAGATAGGCGACTGACGGAGCAGATCGGTCGGTGAGCGCGGTCGCAATGTTGGCGCTGGCGGGTGTCAACGGACCGCCGTCACCGGCCGCGCGGGCGCGCGCGATCGACCATGACCAACCCATGGCGAAGAGGACCAGCACCGCGATCGAGACGGCACTGAACGCTCGCTCAGCTCTGCCGGGCCGCTGGCGAAACCCTCGCGGGCGTCTTTCCGGGAACGCGAGCAGCCGGTCCCCCGTAGTTGCTTTGCGCCGCGGTGGCGTTGAACTTGAACGTCTCTCTTCCATTCTACCTCTCTAAAGCGGCTTAATGCAGGCAATCACAGACCTGTTCCACCGGCTCTCCAATCTCCCGGAACTCGTGCAATGGGCCGGACTCTTCGGCCTCGCGGCAATAGTTTTTTCCGAGACCGGGCTTCTCATAGGGGTGTTCTTACCCGGGGACTCCCTTCTGGTTACGGCTGGACTCCTGTCCGCGAGGGGATACCTCAACGTATATGCCCTGGCCCCCTTGCTGACAGTGGCAGCCATTTCCGGCAACTCAGTCGGGTATTTCATCGGTCGCGCCACCGGCCCTCGCATCTT
>JBGPHO010000176.1:0-5627 GCA_041484425.1 Gemmatimonadaceae bacterium | reverse complement strand
GGCCAAAAGTTACCCGGGCACGGGCCGGTTTGCTAGGGAACAGCCTGACTCACAATCGCAATTAAACGCAGCCGAGAACTACGCTGCTGCCCGCCGCCCGCTCGTTGCTACGCGCCGCCTACGACGGGACAGATTCATCGGGCAAGAAGCACAGTGCGCTCGTCAGGGCAGTTCCTTAATTTACCAACCACTGTCCCGACGCAGTGAAGCGCACGGCGACCAGCGAGTAGCGGGCAGCTGGCGGCAGCGTAGTTGTAGGTCCTCTGAGACTTCAGAAGATGAAGTGAACGTCGACGGTATCCCGCATCGGACTCCCATCCGCGTGAACTCCGGGCCGAAAGCGTAGCGACCGCAGCACTTCCTCAAGCCGGCGGTTGTAACCACCATCCCTCGACGGATTGAACGAGATCAACCTCGCATTTCCCTTCTCGTCGACATCGAACCAGGCGATCAGGTGGTACGGTTTTACTCGGTCCGGCGCGGGAAGCGGAGGGATGAATAGGTCTCTGAGCGTTGGCGGATAGTCCTTTCCAGGACCGCCGCCAGTGCCGGGCCCGACGCTGCTCCCCCGTCCGGTGCCGACCCCCGATCCTACGCCGCCGCCCGTCCCGGGACCCGCGCCCGCTGTGCCCGTGTTGCCGCTGGCCTCGCCACTGTTCGTCGTCGTCACCGCGGAACTCGCCGGTGGCGTCGGAACAACCGGAGACTCCACCTGCGGCTTTGGCTCCGGTGGCTTGACGGGCGGCACCGTGAGCGGCCTCGGCTTCGGCATCACCGTTGGATCCGATTTCACTCGCACGAACTCCAGGTGCTCCTCGCGCGAGCCCGAACCGTTCATTCCCCCGCCGCCGCCACCAGCCGGTCCGGGCCCGCCACCGCCCACCGTCGGATCATGCGTAAAGTCCGACGACCCGATGATTGGCGCCAGAATGAGAAAAAGGATCAGTGCGTGCACGAGCAGCGACGCAATGACCCCTTTCCATCCTTGTTCCTTCTTTTGTCGCTGCTCGAAAGTGGGATAGCGCGTAGCTATTTCACATCCTTCGGCGTAGCGGCAATTACCTTGACGCCGGAACCCCGCGCCACGTCCATCGCCGCGATCACATCTGAGTACTTCACGGCGGGATCACCCTTGACGAAAATGATCTTGTCCGGCCGCGGATCGTAGATCTCCTTGAGCTTTTTCCCGAGTTCTGCCTTCGACACCGGCTGCGAGTTGATTTTGAAAATGTTTCCGGGCAGCACCTCGAGCACGATCTGCGAGGGCGGCGGACCAGACTGATCCGGCTGCGGAGTCGGATCGGGCAGCTGCAGGTCGAGCGCCTTCCGCGACATCGGAATGACCATCATGAAGATGATCAGTAGAACCAGCAGCACGTCGATCATCGGCGTGACGTTGATCTCGTTAGTCAGGCCAGCGCTGGGATTTCCTCCTGACATGGCCATTATTTATGCCCTCCCGCCGGTGCCGCTGGCGCGTTGAACAAATTGTCCGTCTGAACTGCTGACACTGTTCCCGGGCGCTGATCCGTAATCATGCCCGTCACCCGGACTTCATTGTGGGCCGCGATATCGAGCGCATCCAGAACCTTTCCGTACTGCAGATCCTTGTGCGCCTTCACGTAGAGGAGCTTGTCCTCCTGGCGATTCTCGAAGATCGCCTTCAATCGTTGCCCAAGCTCGGCGTTCGGGATCGCTTTCTTGTTCAGGTAGTACTGGCCGTTCGCATCGATTCCGAGGACCTGATCCTGGTCCTCCTCGGGATGCGGCTTCAGGTTGACGCCGGTCGGCGGAATCGCCTGGAAACCGGCTGTAATCGCGGGGATGACCAGCATGAAGATGATCAACAGCACGAGCATCACGTCGATCATCGGCGTCACGTTTGGTGACGCCTTTACGCCCCCCGAGGTACCAGCAGACATTGACATGACTCGACCCTCCTCGGGTTACTGCGAGATCGGTGAGTTGCCCGCTGTCGCCGTCGTGTTGAACTCCCTCGTGAAGCGCGATCTTCCGAACTCACCTGTGCCGGTGACGTTCTTGATCATATAGTCGATCATCTCCTTCGAGGTGTACGTCATCTCGGCCGTGAGATTGTCGATCTTGATCTGGAAGTAGTTGAAGAGCCACACCGCCGGGATCGCGACGACGAGACCGAACGCGGTCGTGATGAGCGCCTCGGACACACCGGAGGAGATCGAGGCGAGACCACCCGAGCCCGACGCGGCCATGGCGGCGAAGGAGTTCACGATACCCATCGTGGTTCCCAGAAGTCCGACGAACGGAGCGGTCGCGCCGACTGTTGCCATGACGCCCAAACCGCGCTTCAGATCGGTAATCGTCATCAGCATCTCGCGCTCGATTGCGCGCTCAGCCGAATTGATGTCGCCGACGGTCACCGACCCATCCTGAATGAGCGGACGGATTTCGGTGAGGGCGCCACCGAGTACGCGGGCGACGTGCGATTTCTTGTACTTGTCGGCGAGCGTTACGGCTTCCCCAAGATTGTCTTCCTCGAGGAACTGCGAGAACTCAGGAGCGAACTTGCGCGTCTCACCCTGCGCCTGGCGAAGATCCCACCACTTCTTGATGGCAACGGAAAGGGTCCAGATCGACATGATGGCGAGGACATACACGATGCCCTTCGCGAAGTTGCCCATCTGGTTGTAAATGTCGAGTAGTGACAGCTGCATTGTTTACTCCGGTGATTTTGTTAGCGGGGAACAGCGAACTGGAAAGACTGCTGGACCAGCTGGTTGACCGGTTTACCGCCGATCATGGCGGGACTGAACTTCATCCGCGGCAGTACGTTCTTCACCGCCTGGGTGAACAGCTCATTCGTCGACTTCAGAACCTTGAACGAATCCATGTCGGCCCTGCCTGAACTACTCACCACGAACTGTGCCTGAACTTCGCCCGCTATGCCTGAGCTTTCCAGAACCGAGGGATACTTCGGCTTTGGACTCTCGGCGAGCATCTCAGCGGGCTTTTCGACCTGGAACTCGAAATAGGTCTGGTTGGTGTTGGCAACTCCGCCGACGACGCCGGTGCCCGTGCCACCCTTCACGCCCTTGCCGCTGAAGTCGCTTTCGTTCGTGATCGCCTTCGAGAGATCGATCTCGGGAATCTTGATGTCGATCCTGACAGGCGCGCGGAGAACCTGGAACCCCTTCGGCGGAGGCGGCTTGACGACGACCTCCTTCGGCGGGGGCGGCTTGTCCGGCACCTTCGGAGGCTCCTTCTTCATCTCGACGAACTGAATCTTCTCAGCCTTCGACTTCTCGTCCTTGACGCCGGCCTTAGCAGTCGCATACACCGCTGCTCCGATCAGAATCGTGTGGAGTACGATGCTGAACACCGTACCGCCAGCCATCTTCTGCCTCTTCGCCTTTGACTCGATCAGTTGGTTAAACATTCCTCACCTAGTGGGAAGTCCGTGAATGAAAGCTGTTGACAACGAGAATCCTGCGGAATACCCGCAAGATTAAGAATCAATGAAATAGTATTAATGACGGCCTGACTAACGGGTGAGCGTAAACACGAACGGCATTTGCACGAGCTGCTTCACTTTTCTGCCGCCGACCTCGGCGGCAATGAACCTCATTCGACGAAGAGCGACCCTCACGGCCTCCTCGAACAGCCGATTGTCGGAGCGCACAAACCGAACGCTTCCTTCCTCTGCGCGCCCTTGCTCGTCGACGACAAATTCCGCAATCACCTGCCCTTCTACGCCCGAGCTCCGGAGCGTCTCCGGGTATCGCGGCGGCGCGCTGCCTGGCATGACCGCGACCTGCTTCTCGACCTGATCCGCGCGAAAGGGAATTTCGGCAGAGCCCGCCCCGGTTTCTTCGCCGCCACTCGATCTCGTGGCGGCGCTCGTGGCTGGACTGAAGTCGCTTGCTTTCGACACGACGCCAATGACGTCGATTGGCGGGACTACTATGTCTACCTGCGGCTTGACGAAAATCAGGCCGCGGTCAATCAGTGGTCGCTGCCGAGCTGCCGTTCGCTTCAAGTTGGCAACCGGGCTCTGAGCATGCGGAAAGTAGATCGGCCGAATCATCTCCGGAGAGGCTCTCGGCGGCACGCGCGCCTCCGCGGTCGCATAGATCGCCGCCGCGATCAGTGCCGTGTGTGCCGCGATGCTCGCCATCGTGCCGTTCGCCGACCGCTCTCTTTTTGCCTTCGACTCCAGCAGCGTATCGAGCATTTTCTCTCCAAGTGGATGTCGGCTTCAACCTCTCGGAGTCCTACCCGCGATGAAATAGCGAGCGCGTTAGCAGTGAATGAAGAACTGCTAACGCACGGATTAGCGCCTCGTTAACTGTCGGCACTGGCTGTGGTCTGCCTCGTGGGGTGCATTCAGGCTTTTGCTCGCAGCCCCCAGCCGGTCCGCCCATCGCCCCTCGCAGGTAGTCTTCAATTGTCTTCAGTAGTGTTCCGTCGGCGTTCCGTCAGGGGCGCTGGCCGTCCGTCGCGATCGGCAGTGTCACGGTAAAGAGACTGCCCCGCCCGAGGCGCGACGAAGCGGTAAGACTTCCGCCGTGCGCCTGCGCGATCCACTGGCTGATCGCGAGCCCAAGCCCGAATCCTCCGCGCTCCGACATTCGCGACCGCACTCTGTCCGCACGCCAGAAGCGCTCGAAGATGTGGGGGAAGTCAGCGGCGGAGATTCCGATTCCAGTGTCCCGCACCGCGAACGTCACGTTGTCGGGATGACGCCCCACCCCAAGCTCGACCTTGCCGCCTGCCGGCGTGTACTTGATGGCGTTCGTCACCAGGTTGAGAAAGAGCTGCCTCAGCCGCGTCCTGTCGCCCATGACCACGACGTCCGCCGTGAAGGGGAGGTTCACCGTCACCCCCTGGGCCTCGCCGAGTATGAGGGCTGTTTCGTAGACCTCCTGGACGAGGGGCGCGAGCTCGACGGGCTCTCGGTGCAGATCAAAGCGCCCCTCGTCGGCTCGCGCGAGTGTCAGGAGGCTCTCTACCAGATCGGTCATCCTGCGGACTTCCTGCAGCGCTTCCTCGAGCGCGACCATGCGCTCCGTCTGGTGCGACGACTCCATCATCGCGCGCTCGACATCGGCTCTCAGCACAGTGAGCGGAGTCTTTAGCTCGTGGCTTGCGTCGGCGGTGAATCGACGCAACCCGGCGAAGGATGTCTCGAGCCGGGAAATCATGGCGTTCAGCGTCGTCACCAGATCCGCGAAATCCGTCGTCTCTTCGCTGAGGGCGAGACGGCGGTGCAGGCTGCGTCCATCGGTTATGGCGGCAACTTCGGTCGTGATTTCGTTCAGCTGCCGCTGCGTTCGCCCGAGAATGAGGAACGCCCCCACTCCCCCGGCGCCAATGATGAGCGGCACGATCACGAGCGCATCGAGCAGGTATTCGCGCGGAATCGTGCTCGCCCGGGTCGCAATCGCCCCGGAGGCAATCCGGCTCAGGCCGGACGGGTTCCCTGGCAAAGAGTGCGAGACGAAAAGAACTTTTTCCTGGAGCGAGTCGAGCGTGAAGATGAGCGCCTCACCCGACTTCGGCAGGTCGGCGAGCTCGGTTTGGAGCGTCCCCATGTCGCTCCCCTGAAGCCGCATCACGTCACCGGAGCGGTAGACAGCACGCCCGGTCGT
>JBGPHO010000175.1:0-5679 GCA_041484425.1 Gemmatimonadaceae bacterium | reverse complement strand
GGTTGGTCACTGCTAGATTCAAGGTATGTCTGATGCGTCGGTGAAGGGGCCGGGTCCGGGCGGGACCGCCGCTCCCACCACAGGGAATATGCAGGCCAACACCCCAAACGGAACTGGGGGCACCACGTACTTTCGGAAAGGATTCGGGTTGAAATCCGAGATCCAGTCCGAACTGGCCTCCGACTATACCGGCCACCTGGTGGACCTGCTCAAGGATCGGGAATATACCCTGACTGCAGGCGATGTAACCATCCGTTTAGCGAAGGAGTTCGGCTTCTGCTACGGGGTCGAGCGCGCGGTCGACTACGCATACCAGGCCAGAAAGAAGTTTCCGAATCGTACCATCTATCTGGCCGGCGAGATCATCCATAACCCGCACGTGAACTCGAAACTCCAGGGAATGGGGATCACCTTCCTCATGCCCGACAATGGGCATATCGATTTCACCGGAGTGAGGGCCGAGGATGTGGTCATCCTCCCAGCCTTCGGAGTGACGATCCGGGATTTCGAAACGCTTCGGCAGATCGGATGCGTGATGGTCGATACGACGTGCGGCTCCGTACTCAACGTCTGGAAGCGAGTGGAGAGTTACGCGCGGGATGGATTCACTTCGCTGATTCACGGCAAGTACTACCATGAAGAGACGCGCGCCACGGCATCGCAGGCGGAGAAGTACGAAGGCGGCCAATATCTCATCGTTCGCAATATTGACGAGGCCGGCCTGGTGTGTGACTTCATCGAGGGTCGCCTCAGCGCGTCGGCTCTGGTCGAGCGCTTTGCGCACGCGACGTCTCCCAACTTCGAGCCCGAGCGCGATCTCAGGCGCATCGGCGTTGCCAACCAGACCACGATGCTCGCCCGCGAGTCCCTCGCCATCGGCGAGCTGGTGGGACGCTCCATGGCGACTGCCCGGGGAGACGAATACGCGAAGGAGAATTTCCGGACGTTCGATACGATCTGCAGTGCGACTCAGGAGCGTCAGGATGCTGTGGTTGAGCTGTTGCGCGAGCCCCTCGACGTGATGGTTGTAATCGGCGGATACAACTCCAGCAACACGATGTCACTGGCGGCTCTCTGCTCTGAAACTGTCCGCACCTACCACGTCGAGGACGCCGACGACATCGATCCCGACTCCGGCACGATCCGCCACCGTCCCCTCGGCGGCAAGGAAGACGTCGAATCTTCGGACTGGCTTTCACGTACGGCTAAGGTCCGGGTGGGTGTGACAGCTGGCGCCAGCACCCCCAATAACAAAATTGGCGAGGCTGTTGGCCGGATTTTCGCTACTAGAGGAATCGACCCGAAAGCAATCCGGTAGGAGCAGTAACGGGTTGTACCAGTTTGGCTTCGAACATCGTCAAACTATTGTGGGTTCCGGTACCGATTGTAGCTTCTATGTGTGGGTCGAAACTACTGTTTTGGGGTATCGAATGTATGGCAGCACGGGACAACAAACGCATGGAGGTCGAATGGACGTGTATGGTTCGGATACCGCCCCTGACGAAGAGGCGGCTGGTACGAGCGGTACAGAAGCGACTCCCGGAGTGGGGAGCTGGTTTCAGCGCGGGTCCAGTAGCGAATCCGCGCTGAACGACCGGGGCATCGCAATTCCGGTCAACGCCATGCTAGCCCGCGTTCGTGAGGCGGATGCTCTCACCTTCGAAGACGAGGAAGAGGATTAAGCCTGACTTCGTCAGAGAAAAGGCCACCAGTATTGGTGGCCTTTTTTATTTCATCTCATCGATCGCGCGTCGAAGAGTAGCTGCGAGCTTGGCGGCGTCGTTATCTGCCCAGAAGTGCATGAAGTACAGTCGCGGCTCTTCTCCCAGCATGTGAGAGTGAAGCGCAGTGACATCAATCTGTCCCGCGCGAAGGATCGGAATGATGCGATTCACCTCACCCGCCAGCATCACGAAGTCGCCGGTGATCGCCGCCCAGCCACGCCCCGTCGGCTGAAAATTGATCGCGGTCGAGACTCCCATCGATGGAGGGACGACCTCGCCATCCATTGTAATTTTCTCGGCGCGCGGGACGCTGACCTGGTAGACGCCTCCATTCACTTTGCCGCCGTAGCCAAGCGTCCGATGGATAAGGGCGGTGTCGAGCTCGAGCGGGGAGCCACGCTCCGGCGGCGCAGGCGGCGGAGTCTTCGTGAGGTCGAGCGCGGCTCGAATCCCCGCGGCGATCCTGGCAGCGTCGCCGTGCGCGGCAATGTGGATGTACACCACCCGGGGTGTTTCGTGCAGCAGGTGGTTGTGCACCGCGGTTTGCTGAACGTCTTTCTGCTGTAACGCGCTGATTACGGCCGAGACTTCCGCCTCCGTGAGAACGAGGTCGCCCATGACCATCGCCTCGCCGGTGCCCATTCTCTTGAATGCCACCCAGGACCCAAGCGCCAACGAAGGCCTGATTCTCACGCCGTTGACCGTAACCTTCAGATCGGTGCGTGGGAAACCATACTTCATCGCTCCGTCGGATTGGAGCGTGCCCGATCGACCGATGGCGCTGGTTACCGCGGACCAATCGTCGGGTCGGGGTTTGTCCTGGGGCTTCGCGGTGGATGGGAATACGACGACAGCAGCCACTACGAATGCAAAATGTCTCGACATAAGTCCTCTTGGTTGACCAGAAACGGTTTGCTTCAATAATGGTTCCGGTGCGACGACAAAACGGCGAACTTCCGACTGTGATTCGACCAGTCGATTGATGGATTCGCACGCTTTCCTCCAGAATCTCGCGGTAGTTCTCTGTGTGGCCGCAGTCGCGACCGTCGTGTTCCAGCGACTTCGGCAGCCGGTCGTGTTCGGTTATCTGTTGGCCGGGATGATCATTGGCCCGCACATCCAGATTCCGCTTGTCGCTGATCCGCAAACCGTGCGCGCTCTCTCCGAGCTGGGTGTCATCCTGCTCATGTTCTCGCTCGGGCTCGAGTTCAGCATCCGCAAACTGGTGCTGGTGAGTCAGAAGGCAGGCGCGGTGGCGCTGTTCGAGTGCAGCGTGATGATCTCCATCGGCTACCTCGTTGGGCAAATGCTGGGTTTCACGCGAATGGAGAGCATCTTCACCGGTGCAATCACCGGCATTTCCAGCACGACGATCATCGTGAAGGCGTTCCAGGAGCAGAAGGTGAAGGGCCGCGTCACCGAGCTGGTGTTCGGAATCCTCATCATCGAAGACCTGATCGCGATCTTCCTCCTCACTATTCTGACCACGATCTCGCGGTCGGGCGCGGTATCGCCGAGGGACATTCTCCTGACCGCGATGAGACTGGCGATGTTCCTCGCCGCGCTCATCGGATTTGGAATTCTCATCGTGCCCCGGGCGATTCGCGCGGTGCAGAAGCTCGGCCAGCCGGAGACTACGCTCGTCGCGAGCATCGGCATCTGCTTCGCCGCGGCGCTGCTCGCGCTCTCGTTCGGGTACTCCGTCGCCCTGGGCGCTTTTATCGCGGGATCGCTCGTGGCCGAATCCGGGCACGAGGCCGAGATCGAGACACTTGTCCGTCCGGTGCGCGACATGTTCGCCGCGATCTTCTTCGTATCGGTCGGGATGATGATAGATCCGACAGCGCTGTCCGAGCATTGGGGAGCCGTGCTCGCGCTGACCTTGGCGGTGATCATCGGAAAAGTCCTGGCTGTAACGATTGGCGCCTTCCTCGCCGGTCACGGCCGTCGCACGGCGATGAAAGCCGGAATGAGCCTCGCTCAGATCGGAGAATTCTCCTTCATCATCGCGAGCGTCGGCGTCGCATCCGGAGTAATCCGTGGCTGGCTGTATCCCGTGGCGATCGCCGTATCCGCCATCACTACGCTCACTACACCCCTGCTCATAAAGCTCTCCAATCGAGCGGCGGCATCCATCGATCACTGGCTGCCAGAGCCGATTCAAACGGTTGCCGCTCTCTACGGCTCGTGGATCGAGCGCGTCCGCAGCGCTCCACGAGCCCCGACCGAGCGATCGGCGACGAATCGCATCATCCGGATCATCCTGGTTGATGCCGCGCTCCTCACGGCGGTGGTGATTGGGGTCGACGTCGAGATTGACCGCCTGAGCCGAATCGTCGGTAACATGACCGGGATGTCGCCCGCCCGCGTGCGGTTCATGGTCGTGTTGATCACCGGCCTCATCGCGGTGCCGCTCATCTACGGTCTGATCACGAGCGCGAGGGCACTGGGCAACCATCTTGCGCGCCGCGCTTTTGCGGACGCGCAGAAGGGGAAAGTAGATCCCGCCGACGCCCCGAGGCGTGCTCTCGTCATCCTGGTGCAGCTGGCGGTGGTACTCGCCGTGGGAATTCCGGTTGTCGCCATCACGCAGCCTTTTCTCCCGCCGCACCAGGGGGTGTTCGTGCTGGTGCTGCTCACGCTGCTGCTTCTGGTTGCGCTCTGGAGGAACGCCGCCAATCTCCAGGGACACGCGCGGGCCGGCGCGCAGATCATCGCATCGGCACTGGCGAATCAGATGGCATCGGTCGACGGCACATCCGACGAGACGACGCTGCTCGAGGACGTGAACGCCGTTCTGCCCGGACTCGGTGAGCCGATCGCGATACGTGTAGTCCCGAAGAGCATCGCGGTAGGCAAGAGTCTGGCGCAGCTCAATCTCCGCGGCGCCACCGGTGCGACCGTGTTGGCCATCAGGCGGGGCGCCCAGCAGATCCCGACCCCACTCGGCCGTGAGGTGATTTGCGCCGACGATGTGGTCGCGGTGGCCGGAGCCCACGATGCGTTGGCGATAGCGCGCGCGATCTTCGCGCCGGACCTCTCGCGCATCAGGGACGATATTGAGGGCGCGGAGATTCAGGCCGAGCTCGAGGCGCTGAACGATGCGCTCCTCGTCGATCAGAAGCGCACGCCGCGGAGCCTTCTGCCGTAGGACGGTTCGTGGTGCGCGCTGTCTTCTAGTGCATCGCGCCGGGTCGGCGCGGGGTATCCTCTTCAGGAGCTCTCGCCTGACGCTTCGCCTTGCGGCTCGCGTCACCGCGCCGCCTGGCAGCGGCGCTGGCTCCGGCCGCTCCTTCAGAGGACACCCTCGCCCGACCGACCGGCGCGGATCTCAGGACTGCCAAAGCAAAAAGGCCGCCTCGATGCAGCGAGGCGGCCTTTTTGTCGGGTGGGCCTATTCGCCCGCCGCGCGCCGGCGCTTGGCTCGCCTCGGCGCTGCGGTTTTCTTCCTGCTGATCGGCACGACACCGACTTCTGCTGCCGGCTCGAGCTCGGCCGGAACGGCGGGCACAGTGTGCGGTTGCTTGTAAACCTGCCGCTTGCCCTCGTAATTCTTAAAAATCACTTCGTCGTCTGTGATTGACTCCAGGTACTCCGGCAGGAGTGGCACCTTGCCGCCGCCGCCCGGGGAGTCGATTACGAACTGCGGAACCGCGAGGCCGGATGTCCAGCCGCGCAGCGCCTGCATGATCTCGAGACCTTTCTGCACCGTAGTGCGGAAGTGCTCGCCGCCCGCCACCTGGTCCGCCATATAAAGGTAGTAGGGCCGGACGCGCGCCTTGAGCAGCTCGTGCATCAGCTTCATCATCACCTTGGGATCGTCGTTCACGCCTTTGAGCAGCACAGTCTGGCAGCCAAGCGATACGCCGGCTCTCGACAGGCGGTCCAGCGCGGCGACGGCGGCTGGTGTCAGCTCGCTCGGGTGATTGAAGTGCGTGTTCATGAAGATCGGGTG
>JBGPHO010000174.1:0-5759 GCA_041484425.1 Gemmatimonadaceae bacterium | reverse complement strand
GTTCAGCGAGCAAGTATATCGCCGCGAGCGTGAGGAGAAAGTACGGGACGAGCGCAGCCGCGCCGGCATAATCCTTCGATATGCGCTGCCCGAAGAAGAGTGCGATGATGTTTACGCCAGCGACTACCGCGCCGAAAAATGCCACCATCGAATCGTGGGTCAGCAGCAGCAGCGCGCAACCGACCGCGCTCAGTGCCCCGGCAGACACTTCGAGGATCGTGACGACGATGAGCATCGGGCCGACGGTGCCGGCAAGCGGGCTCCGCGCGAAATGCTCATCGAGGTACGCGCGATTTCCCTTCCGATCCACGACCTTGTCTATCCCCGACTGAAGAAACAGAACGGCGAGGAAAGCGGACACGAGGATCTGAAGGATGTACGATGCCGAGTCCGCAGAGTACAAATGTGGCATGCAGTTATTGTAGCATGATCGTGCTGACACTGTCCATTCCGGAAGACTACAAATGACGAGACGCCGCACACCGATGCAAACACTCGCCCTTCTGGCGCTGATCGTCGGCTGCCGGCTGGGAACGCCCGCACCGCGCGCCGGGATCGACGCGTCACGACAGTTGGTGGTTGTGACGACCCCCAGCTGGACTTCGACCGTCGGCGCAATGACGCGGTTCGAACGCGCAACCCCGACATCCGCCTGGACTCGCATCGAGTCCGCGATTCCGCTCGTAGTCGGCCGCACCGGGATCGCGTGGGGCGTTGGGTTCGACGGCGTATCCACCGACGGTCCGCACAAGCACGAAGGGGATGGAAAGGCCCCAGCCGGAATCTTCCCGCTCGACACGGCCTTCGGATTTGCGCCGCGCGACTCGATGCCGAACGTGCGGTTGCCGTACGTGCAGCTGCTCCCCACTACCGACTGTGTCGATGACACCGCGTCGACGCGCTACAACACGGTTGTCGACAAAGCGACGGTTTCTCGCGTCGACTGGAACAGCGCCGAGCACATGCGTCAGGTGTCGGAGTACACGGTCGGAGTGATCGTCGGGTACAACGCGTCACCGCCGGTCAAGGGACGCGGCTCCTGCATCTTCCTCCACGTCTGGGCCGGCCCCAATTCGCACACCGCCGGATGCACCGCGTTCGACGAAGCGAAGCTGCGCGAAGTGATGCTCTGGCTCGATCCGGCGAAGCGTCCAATGCTGGTCCAGCTCACGGCGGACGAATACGCGAAGCTGCAATCCAGGTGGAGACTGCCGGCACCGGCTGCCTAGTTCCTCGCCGCCGGCGCAGGGAGGGGGGAGGCCTCGCTACATCACGACCCTGAGGCCGAAACTCAGGGTCCTGCCAGGAACGACGGTGACGTTATCGGGCTCGCCATGCTGCCGGTTGAGCAGATTCTCGCCGCTCACGTTGAAGGAGAGGCCGCGGAAAAGATTTCTACCCACGCTCGCCCGGAGACGAGTCACGCCGCTGTACTTTAGCCAATAGTTGCGCAGCTGCTGACCCACCAGCTCGGCATCGGCCTGCGTCGAGTTTGAGAACGCGCCGGCGAGCGCGACACGATCGTAATCGATCCAATCCCACGATCGCGATGCAACCACTGAGCTGGACCATCCTCCGCCGATCCATGTGGCAGAAACGCTGCCGGTCCGAGCCGGCACTTCGAGCATCCGGTCTCCGACTCGCAGATCTCCGATGTAGCCAGCGGCAACCTGTTTCACTCTGCTGTCGACCGTCGAGAACGTTCCGGTCAGCGCGAGCGAAGAAATGTTCAAATCGCCTTTCAGCTCCCAGCCTCGATTCGTGATCGCGCCGACATTCTGCAACAAGTAGGCGATGTGTCTGTCCTGCGGGGCGTACGGCTGCTCCGGCGATTCGCCCGACGACGGAGGTGGTCCCTGAGTGTACGGGCCCGAAACGGCGTACGCGACGCGCTGTATGAGGCCCGACGCCAGCTGATCGAAGCGCGTGACCTGTACGCCGAACGTTTTGCCGACAAAGAAATCAACTCCTGCTTCGATACCTGATTGCTCCTCGGGCGAAAGATTCAGAAGCCGAGCCCCTTCGTGCGTATCGAACCATGCCGTCTCCCGAGTCGGCGTCGTTGCTGGACGAATGCCGCGGCCGTATGCCGATCGAAGCTTGACTGTCAGCGGCCCGTATTCGCGCAGTATTGCCGCGCCCACCATCGGTAGCACCGACACGGTGCGATTGCTGCCGAGCGCATCGTTGCGCTCTACGCGAAGTCCGGCAGTGAGGTATCCGGCGTCCCGCCAGGCCACATTTGCCTGCGCAACACCGGCGCTGGTCAAGCGGCGCACCACGGACGAGACAGCCGCGGTGCCCGGCGTCGGGGTCGAAGTGGTCTCCGGCCGGGAACGGAAGTCGAGCAGCGAGTTCTCTCCGGAAAAAGTCAGGGTCGTGGCGAGATTGTCGGCGTCACCGAGCCGGGCGATGCTGCTCAAGCGAAGCGTCGCGAGGTTCGCGTTGCCACCCGCGGCCCCAAGATCGGGTCCCGATGCTGAAGGCAAAGGCGTATGGTAGTCGGCAAGATTCGACAACCTGCTTCCATCGAATCCAGCGACGACAGAGTGCGTCCAACGCTCGCTCTGTGTGAGGGTCGCGCTGCCGCCGAGTGTGTACTCGCGCACCGATTGCGGGATGACCTGTCCGGCGCGGGTGGCGCTCACCGAATCGCGGAAGAGCGGGCTGGACGGATCGGCCGATTCGCTCGCAAAGATCCGGGCCGTCCCGGTTGCGATCAATTTCGACCGGACGAGGCGGAAGCCGGCGTTGCCGGTGGTGTGCCGCGCAAAAGCGCCGGGCAGATACTCGCCGACTCCACCGGACGTGAAACTCGCGCTCCCCGACTGCGCGCTCGATCCTTCCCGAATGGTGACGGCGTGATCCTGTGTTATGGCCGACCGCGGAACGTACGCGCTCGATGCCGCCCCCACCGCCGATCGCGCCACCGTGCTCGGCCCGCCGTTCGACCCGTCGTGCCGTGTCACGATGTTTATCACGCCGCTGATCGCATCGGTTCCGTAGAGCGCAGCGCCCTGTGGCCCGCGGATCACTTCAATGCGCTCGACGGTCTCTGGAGTGAACTGCGTTATCAGCAGCGGATTGGCCAGCTCGATTCCGTCGACGTAGATCTTGGGATAGCTGGAGCCGAACGAGCTCGTCCCGCGGATGCTGCCGTAATGCGATACCAGTGAGGTCGGCGCGCTCTGCCAGACCCAGAGCCCGGGCACCACGTCGCTCAACGCCTGCGCGAGGTTGCCCTCGGCGTAGCGCGAGAGCTGAGCTCCGGTGACGACGTTCATCGCGATCGTGAGCCGGCGGGCTGGCGTCTCGATGGCGTTGCCCGTCACGACGACTCGATCCAGAACGCGCGGCACTCGTTGCTGCTGCTCGCCGCCAGCTGGCGCGCCCGAAGGCGTGAGAACGACGTGTTCGCCGCCGGCCGAAACCGGCAGCACCGGCATCCCTTGCAGCAATAACCCGAGAGCATCGCCGAACGGGATTGAATCGAATGATGCGCAAACCCTGGTGTCCAATGGGATCGCTTCGGAGGCATAGTCGAGCCTGATCCCGCCGCCCGCTGAAATGCGATCCAGCGCATCGCGCAGGGAGACGTCACGGACGTGGAGCGAGACACGGCGGTCGAGCGGCGGGGTCCAGGCGGACAACGAGGCCGCGAGCGCGCTGGATGAGGAGCACGACTGCGCGAGCGCTGGCGACCCGAGCAACGTCAGGGCGCTGGCAAACAGAGCGATCGTAAATGAAGCGTGCGATCGCCTTCGTGTTGTGAGCGAACCGATGGTGTTAGGGGTGAGCTCCAGAGGCCGTTGCCCGGTGAAGAATCGCGACGTTTCCCTGCCGCTCGATGCGGGCACCGAGTGAAAGGGCGATGACATTGAGGACTCGGTCAACGGGCTCGCCAGAGAAAGTTGCGGTAAGGTGAAGATTCGCCAGCTCTGAATCCGCCACTCTCAGGCGTACTCCGTACCAGCGATAAAGTTCTGCACCTACAAGAATGAGTGGTGCATCGCGGAAGACAAGCCGCCCCTGGGTCCAGGCGAGGTCCTCGTCGGAAACAACCGATCTTTCAACGAGCACCACCCCCTTGCTATCTACGGTTGCGCGATCTCGTGCGTTGAGAAGCGCGGCCGCGTTCGGGTCCTCGCCCGCGACTCCGAGTGCCACACTTCCAGAGTCCACGGTCACACGGGTTCCGGCGCTGTCGTCGCTCTCGACCGCGAAGGCAGTTCCCACATCCTGGATTCTGAACTTTCCGGCCCTGACCGTGAATGGGTGCGCCGGATCGTGGACAACGCTGAAATAGGCGACCCCATCGAGGGTCACGAGCCGCTCCCCGTCCTTATCTCCGAAGAGGACCACCAGCCGGCTCGTCGGACCGAGCAGCACCCTGGTTCCATCCTTGAGCACGACCTGCCGGCGGTCTCCGACGGAAGTGGCGAATGTCTGGCCGCCCGAGTCCGCGCTCGGACCACGGATAGTCTGCCAGAGCATCGTCCCACCGAAGATAATGACCGCCGCCGCGGCAACGCGCAGCAGGGCCCGGACGCTACGGTCGGGGCTGGCACCAGCCATGCGAGGGGCGAATGGTATCACCGCCGGTTCGTCGAAACGCGCTTTCACGTGCTTCAACGCTCCGTCGATGTCGATATCGAATGCGTCCTCGTGGGCTACGTTGGCGAGTACGGACTCGAGCAGGGCCACGACCCTGGCGCGATGGGGATCACTTTCAACCCACCGCTCCGTCGCCTCGGCCTCGCCGGCGCCAGCTTCACCAGTGAGGTAGCGTGCGATACGCTCCCAGTCATCTGGGCTGATATTGGCGGAACCCTCGTCCGGCTTCGACATATTCATTAATAAGACAGACACCCGAACCGGACGCTACCCTACTTGGACACAAACAACGCGAGCGAGCGGGATCTGCGGGAGCGAATCCGGGCCGGAGACGAGAGCGCATTCGATGCCGTTTTCCGGTCACACTATCCGCACCTCGTACGAATGGCGGAGTCGGTCGTTCGCGAGCGCGCACTGGCCGAAGAGATAGCGCAGGATGTCATGCTCGAGTTGTGGCGCCGCCGCGAATCACTGGTAGTTGAACAGACCTTTCGCGCTTATCTCATACGGTCCACCCGCAATCGAGCGCTCAATCATGTTCGACACCAGCGAATCGTCGCGCGCGAGGCCGCATTGGCGGCACTCGACTCTCCAAGCTCGCCGTCCGCGGAAGAAGAGGTCCTTGGTGTCGAGCTCGAGCGCGCGATACGCGATGCGATTGAAGGGCTCTCGGAGAATTGCCGGGAAGACTTTCAGTTGAGTCGCCAGCGCGGCCTCAAGTACGCCGAGATTGCGAGCACGCTCGACATATCCATCAAGACGGTTGAGAAGCGAATGGGGCAAGCCCTCTCGGAGCTGCGCGAGCGCCTGGCGCCATGGATGCCCGGCGCGAGGGGAGAAAGCGGGCGGAAAACGCCGGTGTAGGGTATCCGAGGGCTCAAGTGTCTCTACTTCCAGAAGCAATTGCGCGCGGTCAGAAACGCGCAGTCCAACCTTTGGAGACACTCTATGCACAGTCCACTCAGAATTCTTTTCATAGCTGGTGCGGGTGCGGTCATGGCCGCATGCGCCACCGATAATGCCACTTCACCGGTTGCCTCGTCACGAGCGGCCGCTGCTCTCATCTCGGCTCCGCTCAGCTTCGGCGCGACCAATAGCAGCTTTGTTGGAAACTCGGCGCCGACCAATGCGTTTGTGCCAATGGG
>JBGPHO010000173.1:0-5852 GCA_041484425.1 Gemmatimonadaceae bacterium | reverse complement strand
GGTGAAACGGTCTCCCACGGCGTAGGTGTTGGTGCAAACGCGTTGTCCCGAGTAGAGCGAGATGTCGGATCCGCTCGCGATCGTGCCGATACCGCGCTCGGAGCCGGTTGTGCCCTCGGTCACGGTGTTCCCGTTGGTAGTCGTTACAGGCGCCGGCTCGACGGGCTGCGGAGTTGACCGCGGCGTCGTCGCCACACGACGTGGATTCCTGCTTGGCGTCAGAATCTCGGACGGCTTCTGCCGCTGTGAGACCCTTGGCGCGGGAGCGGCCGGGTTCGGAGCGGGAGCGATCGTCACCGGGACATCCTTGAGCTGCGGCTGCGCCATCGTGTCGGCGTTGGCAAGCTGTAAGTCGTGAGCCAACGAAGTGTCCTGCGCCAGCGCGTCTTCAGGCTTGTCGCCCTGCTTGCAGGCGCCCAGAGCCAGGATAGCAATAAGGAGGACCGGTGTCGCAGTCCTCGAGAATTTTGTCTGCATAGTTGTCATCTCGGAAAACTAAAAAAAGGGATACGGTCTGATTCGACCGCATCCCCTACCGCCTAGAAACGCGGGATACGGCCCACCGGAATTCCACCGGATCTGCTGCCGCCACGGCCCGGAATCGGGAACGGAATCCGGTTGTTGACGGAGGTGTGACGCCCGTCCGTGCGCGGATCGCAGTTGTCGACATCTCCGACGACTCCACCACGAATGACCGCGCCCAGGATCGTGCCGAGGACCGCGCCAACGCTCGAACCGCCGCTGCTCACGCGTCCATCGTCACCACCAGACGACGCACCGCTCGGATAGGAAACCGCGACCGGCTGAGGACGTGGCGAGACGGGTGTCGGGTCGTCGGTGACGGGCGACTGAGCAACCGTTTGAGGCTCAGTTTCCGTGACGGTGGCGGGTGCCTGGGCCTTCACGACCTGCGGCGGCGCCCTGTGAACCGCGCGGTGAGTTTTCGCGCGGTTGGAAGGAGCCTGCTGGCGGGCGGGCGGAGCCGTCTGCTCGATGGCCGAGACAATCTGTTGGCCCGCATTCGGGGAGCTGTTGGCGAGAGTGATCCCGTCAGACGAGGAGGCGAGCTCCAGGTCCTTCTTGAGATCATCATTGATCGATGTCTTCTTGTCGCCGCTGCAAGCGGCCAGGAGGACGGCGCCGGCTCCTGCAAGCAACAGATAACTCTTCCGCATAAAAACTCCTCTTCCCAACCACTGGGAGATGACTGTCGTGCGTGTGGTACACCGGCGAGGAACATATGAGTCGCACCGGCGCCATCTATAAAGGCAACGGGCGCACCGCTGGCTCCCCCGCTCAAACCGGGGTTAACGTCGGTTTTTCAGCAAGCGTGTCATCGGCGAGGGACAGGCGCTGTCCTCGTTGCGAGACTCGCGCGATTCAGCTCTGCCCTGTAAGCTTCGCCGCGATGAGATACGCGTGGCTTGCCGGCATCGCGATAGTCGCGGCTTTTGGGTGCGGCCCGCGCTCAGCAGCCGACATGTCGGCGGCGGAAAAAACAGCGATCGCCGACTCGCTCAAGCGCCTCGTGGTTTCTGCCTACGATCTCTCCAAGCCGGATCCGGTGAAGAGTCTGATGAGCCTCTACCCCACCGAGGGCCGCGTCATCTCAGCCAGCGGGGGCGTCGTAACAACGACGCGCCCCCAGCTCGAGCAGGGGATCAAGGCGTTCTGGACTTACGTCGGCCAGAACATGCGGAGTCCCAGGTGGGAGTGGACTTCGATGAACGTGGATGTGCTCGCCCTCGACGCGGCGGTGATGACGAGCACATATCGCGTCCCGCACCTGACGCCAACAGGGATGAACCACGTCATTGGCGGCGCGTGGACGGCTGTCTTTCAGAAACGGGGAGGCAGGTGGGTGATCATCCAGGAGCATCTTTCGGATGGGCAGAGCAATCCGAATCTCCCGATGAACATGAACCCACAGGGCAACCCCAACCCCTGACGCTTTACTCCTCCGAGCCGCCTCCGGTCCCACCCACCGATGATTTGAGCTGCTGCCCCATCTCGGCTTCGCCGCTGATGATGGCGCGCCAGGTCATCTCCGGACCTCTCCGGAAGCCCTTTTGCGTGACTTTAACTCCCTCGGGCGAGATCGCCACCATGTAGGCCTTTCCGTCGATCGTGATCTCGCGCTTCAGGGTTTTTTCGAGTTTTGTGGCCATGCCCCCTCCGGGGAGTTAAATGTGGGTTGGCGGTATAATACGCGCTCCGGGCCCCGCCTACGAGCCCCCGCCCAAACTCGCCGTTCCCGCAGGCCCTTGATGTAGCCTGTCCAAAGGCTCGTTCGTCCTGTAATTACACGGAGAACGAATGGCTTTTATGGCTCTGCAAGCCCCGGGCGATGACAGCGCCCACCTCATATACGAATTCGAGCGCCGCGCCTATCCGGTCAGGAATTCACTGCTGACGATCGGGCGCGACGCCGCAAGCCACATTCTCATTCGCGAGCCAGCCGTTTCGCGCAATCACGCCGAGCTGCGTTCTGAGGATGGCAAATTCGTTCTCCATCCGTGTGGCGTTAATCCCACGACCGTCAACGGAATGATGCTCGCGGAGCCCCGCTCCCTCGCCGAAGGCGACAAGGTCGAAGTGGGATCGGCGATTCTGACCTTCACGACGAAGCGGCTCCCCCTGGGCGTCGCTGTGATCGAGCCGGCCGGAGCGAGCAAGCGCGAGAAGGACATCAATACCCGCCGCAACACCATCAAGCACCCGATCCTGGCAGGCGATCTCGATCCCGATTCGCCGCGCAGAGTGCCGACGAACGTCATCATCGGGGCGATCGCGGTGATTGTGGTGATTCTCTACCTGCTCGGCCGGTAAGCTCCCGCTCGGTTCACCGCCCCGCCCATCAAAACTGAGAACTACGCTGCTACCCGCTTTCCGCTGGTCGCTTTTCGCTGCGCGCGCAAGCCGGGGGACAGTTCGAAGTGCTATTCGGGGCAAACCCCGCTACGCCATCATGATCCGTCCTTCGGTAGTCAGCGTGTAGCAACTAGCGAATAGCGGGCGGCGGGTAGCAGCGTAGTTCTCAGCTGCAGCAGAATTTCAGACGCTGTCCGCGAACCTGACGAGCACCATCTTCTCGAGCTCTTTTTTCAAGACTTCCAGCTCGAGTGTCTCGAGCACGTCGGCCGCGAATGCGTACGTGAGAAGCATGCGCGCCGTCTCCGGCCCGATCCCGCGGCTGTTGAGGTAGAACATCGCCAGGTCGTCCAGCCGCCCCACCGTCGCGCCGTGGGTGCACTTCACATCGTCGGCGAAGATTTCCAGCTGCGGCTTCGTATCGACACGCGCGGTGGGCGATAGCAGGAGATTGTTGTTGCTCTGCTTGCCATCCGTCTTCTGCGCCTCGGGATGAACGTAGACCTTTCCGTTGAATACCCCGTGCGAACGGCCGTCGAGCACGCCCTTGTACAGCTCGTGGCTCGGGCAGTTGGGAGCGATGTGCTCGATGCTGGTCTGGTTGTCGATGTGCTGGGTTCCGTCGGCGAGGTACAGGCCGTTGAGCGTGCAGGTCGCCGCATCGCCGTCGAGCGAAGTGTAGATATTCGTCCGCGCGAGCGAGCCGCCCACCGCGAATGAGAAGGAGTGGAGCTGGCTGTCACGCGCCTCGCGGATTTGCACCGTGCCGACGTGGAACGCGCTCTCGCTCTCGCGCTGGAGCTTGTAGTGATCGAGGTGCGCGCCTTCGCCCAGGGAGATCTCGGTCACGGCGTTGGTGAAGTAAACGCTGTCCCGCAGGGAGACGTAACTCTCGATCACGGTCGCGCGCGAGTGGCGCCCCGCGACGATGAGATTCCGCGGATGCGATACGCCCTCTCCCTCCGAAATGAACACGAGATGGATCGGCTGCTCGACGACCGCGTCGGCCGCGAGCTGGATGAACGCCCCGTCGTTGATGAACGCTGTGTTGAGCGCGGTGAAAGTGTGCTGCTCGAACGCCGCGATCTTGCCGAGGTGGCGTTCAATGTCCGCAGTCCCGGATTTGATCGCGCGAGCCAGGCTGCTCACCCGGATGCCCTTGCCGAGTCCCGCGGGGGACGAAGGATCCTCCGAGAACGCGCCGTTCACGAAGACGAGGGTGTGCCAGTCGCTTTCGCCGAAGTTGAAGCGCGCGAGATCAGTTCGCTCGACACCGCTGACGTCGAGGGGCGCCGGGCGAAAGGTGCGCTCGGCAATCGGCGCGACGCTCGTGAAGTGCCAGTCTTCGTTCTTCGTCGTGGGGAATCCGAGCGCCTGGAATCGCGCTATTCCCTGCTTTCGCAGAGTCTGGAGCCAATCCGGCACTTCCGTCTGGCGCTCGAAATCCTCTCGATACACCTCGATCGGGCCGGGCGCGCGAGTGGTCACGGACATCTTTTCACGAGCGCTCTTCATCGTCGCGGTCTCGCTCAAGCAACTGCCTCCGCACCCGCCCCCTGCAACCAGTCGTAGCCCTTTTCTTCGAGCTCGAGCGCCAGCTCCTTCCCGCCGGACTTCACGATCCGGCCATTGGCGATCACGTGCACATAATCCGGGACGATGTAATTGAGGAGACGCTGATAGTGCGTCACGACGATTGTCGCGTTGTCCGGAGAGCGAAGCTTGTTGACGCCCTCGGCGACGATGCGCAGCGCGTCGATGTCGAGCCCCGAGTCGGTCTCATCCAGAATCGCGAGCCTCGGCGACAGCACCGCCATCTGGAATATCTCGTTTCGCTTTTTCTCACCGCCGGAAAATCCATGATTCACGGAGCGGGAGAGCAGCGACTCGTCCATGTCGACGAGCTTGAGCTTCTCCTGCACGAGATCGAGGAACTCGAGGGGATCGACTTCTTCCTGACCGTTCGCCTTGCGGATCTCGTTGTACGCGGAGCGCAGGAAGTAGGCGTTGGAGACGCCGGGGATTTCCACCGGATACTGGAACGCGAGAAAGATCCCATTTTGCGCCCTGACTTCCGGAGCCATTTCGAGAAGGTTCAGCCCGTCGTAGCTGACCGTTCCCCGGGTGACTTCGTAGGAGGGATTCCCCGCCAGCACTTGCGCGAGCGTCGACTTGCCAGAGCCGTTCGGCCCCATAACGGCGTGTATCTCTCCCGCCTTCACGCTGAGAGTAATTCCACGAAGTATTTCACGATCGCCGATGCCGGCGTGCAGATCATTTATCTCGAGCACGAAACCAGTGATTGAATGTTGTTTGTATGGCGTACACCGCCTGACTGAAGAGCGTCCAGTTGGCTGTGAACGGATATCCCGGCGTCCTGGGACCGGAGCGAAGCCAGGCCCAGCCAGCGCGGGCTTTGTTGCTGAGATTCCGAAGTGCCATGGACGATCAGAGCGCGCGCCTGGTTCTCAACCGACGCTGCCTTCCAGCGTGATACCGAGGAGCTGCTGCGCTTCAACCGCGAATTCCATCGGCAACTCCTTGAACACTTCCCTGCAGAAGCCGCTCACGATCATCGACACCGCGTGCTCGGCGCTCACGCCCCGCTGCTTGCAGTAGAAGATCTGGTCCTCTCCGATCTTCGACGTCGACGCCTCGTGCTCGAGAGTGGCGGTGTTGTTCTGCACCTCGATGTACGGAAAAGTGTGCGCACCGCACTTGTTTCCAATGAGCATCGAATCGCACTGCGTGTAGTTGCGCGCGTTTTCCGCCTTGGCGAGCACGCGAACCAGCCCGCGATAGCTGTTGTTGCCTTCGCCGGCCGAGATTCCCTTCGAGACGATCGTCGACTTCGTGTTCTTGCCGATGTGGATCATCTTGGTGCCTGTGTCGGCCTGCTGCTTTCTGTTGACGACGGCAACTGAGTAGAACTCTCCGACTGAATTATCGCCCTGAAGGATTACGCTTGGGTACTTCAAGGT
>JBGPHO010000172.1:0-5870 GCA_041484425.1 Gemmatimonadaceae bacterium | reverse complement strand
TGGACCAAGCGCGTGCAGCATCCTTCCGAAGTCGTGAAGAAGGGAGACAGCGTCGATGTCGTGATCCTTAATGTGGATGCCGAGAACAAGCGCATCTCGCTCGGCTTGAAGCAGGCGACCGAAGATCCGTGGCTCAGGATCGGTGAGACTTACCCGGTCGGCACCGAGCTGCGAGGCAAGGTCGTGAGATTGATGGACAAGGGCGTGGTGGTCGACATCGGTAACGATATCGAAGGCTTCGTTCCAGTGAGTCAGCTCAATTTCGGACAGCCGGTGAACAGTCCGGCGGACATCGTCTATGAGACGATGAATCTCGATCTCAGAGTTCTCGAGGTCGATCCGATTCATCGCCGCATCGTTCTGGCGGTGACCGCGATTCCAGCGGAGCAGCCGACACGGCCGGAGACACCGTCCAAGGTCATCCCGATGGAGTCCGACGATTACAACCTGTCGGATCCGATTCCGACGCCGCCTGACTCCTTTATAGAAGAGCCGGCGTAAAACGCGACGCCGCTGGAGTAAATGGCTCGTCCTTCTCGGGCGAGCCATTTTCTTTTTGCGGGCGCGGTGCTCAGGATTGAATTGCGCTGTGCCCGACCGGACTCTACGTTGGTCGTGCGCCAATCACGCGCCGCCGACCCGCACGGATGGAACTTCGCGACCAGCTTCAAAACACGATTGGAAGCGCCTACACGTTCGAGCGCGAGCTCGCGAGCGGTGGCATGTCCCGCATTTTTGTAGCCGAGGAGATAGAGCTTGGCCGCAAGGTGGTGGTCAAGGTTCTCAGTGGTGAGATTGGCGCGATCCTGAGCGCCGAGCGCTTCGCCAAGGAAGTAAAGCTCGCGGCGTCGCTCCAGCACCCCAATATCGTTCCGATCCTGAGAGCGGGCACTGCCGGCGAGCTCCCGTACTACACGATGCCCTACATAAGTGGAGAATCAGTCCGCAGCCGTCTGCAGCACGCCGGGCCGTTCACCACTCTCAGGGCAATCTCGATACTGCACGACGTCGCATGTGCGCTGGACTTTGCCCACACGTCTGGCGTCGTCCACCGGGACATCAAGCCCGAAAATGTCTTGCTGGCCGGTGATGCCGCTGTGGTCATCGACTTTGGAATAGCCAAGGCGCTATCGGCGTCACGAACCGACACGAAAGAGACGCCACCATCTATCGGTGGAAGAACGACTCTCACCATTGCGGGAACTCTGGTCGGCACTCCCGCATACATGGCCCCCGAGCAGATCTCGGGCGATTCGATCGATGCCAGAACCGACATCTACGCCTGGGGCATCCTCGCCTATGAGCTACTGGGGGAGGGCCACCCATTCAAAGACAAGAATTCGGCGCAGCAGCAAATGGTTGCTCATGTGACCGAGAGCCCACCGTCGCTCGGTCGGCGAATGCCGAGTTTGCCACCAGCTCTGGTCGCGCTCGTGATGCGTTGCCTGCAAAAAAATCCGGACGACCGACCGCAATCGGCCCGCGACGTACTCGACTCGCTCGCTGAGATTTCGACTGCTCCCCTCGGAAAATCGAGCTTCGCTGGTCGCAGAATACCGATAATCGCTGCGGCGTCGGTTGCCGGTCTGTTGCTCGCCGCCTTTGCGGGACGCCACAGTATCGCGAATCGATTCGCATCCCAGGCATCGACGAGCTCAAAGACTCAGTCCCTAGCGGTACTTCCCTTTTTCAACGTCGGAGGGGACACCGCGAATGCGTACTTTGCCGAGGGAATGGCCGACGAGCTGACCAGCCAGCTGACGAAGGTCCCGGGATTGCGCGTTGCCTCGAGAACATCCGCGTTTGCGATGCGCGCCCGGAAGGATCTCGACGTTCGAGAAATCGGCAGACTTCTCGGAGTATCCGCGGTGCTCGAGGGAACCGTGCGCCGGTCTTCGGGTCGACTTAGAGTCACGACACAGCTCACCAGCGCGGCAGACGGTCTGACCCTGTGGAGCGACACCTACGAGCGCGAAAGCAAGGACATTTTTGCGGTCCAGGACGAGATCACGAAGGCGATTATCAGCGCTCTCGGCCCGACTTTGTTCGGTGGGCGGAATGAAATACAAAAGACGCTCATTCCGGGTTCCGGTACCAACAATGTCGAGGCGTATGACCTTTACCTGCGAGGGCGATACCTCCTCGAGCGTCGCGGCAAAGGCGTCTCTCAAGCCGCCGCCTATTTCAGTCAGGCAATTGCGAAGGACAGCGGCTTCGCGAGCGCCTACGCCGGACTGAGCGAGGCGCTGGAGCTCTTTCCCTACTTCGCCGCGACACCCGCTCGCGATGTAGAAGCCCGCGCTACAGCGGCAGCAAATCGCGCCCTCGTGCTCGACCCTCACCTCGCCGAGCCGCACGCCGCGCTCGCATTGGCCCACATGCACGCATTCCGTTGGCCCGCCGCTGAGCTGGAGTTTCACCGGGCACTCGAGGCGGATTCGACTTCGGCCACCGCGCACACGCAGTACGGGCGGTACCTGATGGCGACCGGGCAAATCCTCGCGGCGCGGGATCAGTTCCGGATCGCACGAAGGCTCGACCCGCTGGCTGGCACGCCATCGGTCTGGCTATCGCACATGCTGTCGCTCTCCGGTGACTACGCAGGCGCGGAGGAGGAAGCGAAGCGAGCCTGGGAGCTCGACTCAACGCTTTCGACCGCGCACAACGTCTTGGCGCTCGACCGTCTTCACATTGGAAATCTGTCTGGGGCGCGCGCGGCTGTTGGACCCGGCGACGACGCTGTGCCATGGAATGGAGTCGGCGCCTTTGTACTCGCCTCCATCGGGGACACTGCACGAGCTGCCGCGATCAGGCGCACACTCGATCGCGCCCCACCAAGCACCTGGATGTTGAACTCGGCGCGCGCATTCGCCAATCTGGGAATTGCCGACACATCGAAAGCGCTGGCGGCGTTGGATGCGGCGCTTCGCGCCCGTGAGATTACTCCGAATTGGCAGCCATTCTCGGGACGGATGTACGATGGCGTTCGCGAAAGCCCGAGGTTTGCAAGGATCGTGAAAGGGTTTGGCCTGGATCACCGCGGTCTCACATCGGGGTTGGGCGGCCGGCTGGCGCGATAAAACAGTCACGATACCTCGTCGATTGAGTTAGGCCGGGAACAGCGGGACTAAGCGAAGACCCGCGCACACCTGCGAATGGTTTTCGCCCTGCCTCCAAAAAAACCCTCCGATACTCAACCACTACCCGGGTCGTCCTTCTAGGGTCGGATTGCATTCCACTCCCCCCTGCCTCTCTGCGTGAATGATTAGCTCCTCTGCTCCAGGCGAAGCGCTGCTGGTTCTCGACTCTCAGCTCAGCGTGCGTGCTGCCAACAAAGCCTTCTACACAATGTTTCGCCTTGCACCCGCTGAATGCGTCGGGCACAAGGTCTACGAGCTCGGTGGAAGGGCCTGGGACGAGAAGCTTCGCCCAATGCTGGAGACGGTTCTTCAGGGCGAGCCGCAGTCGGATCACTTCGAGCTGGTCCACGACGAATTGGAAGGCGGCCGAGGAGTCCTGTGGCTGAGCGCACGACTCGTCCCCTCAGCGGACCTCGCCGAACACACCATTCTTCTCGCCATCGAAGACCTCTCGGCGGGACGCTCGGTCGAGGAGACGCTCGCTGTCAGGACCCAAGAGCTCCACACCTTCGCCGACATGGCGAGCCATGGTGCGCACGAGCTGAACAATCTCCTCACCGTCATTCGCATGAACTCGGATATCGTCGAGTCGAGCCTGGGCGACGCGAAGCTCTCGACACAGGAAGCCGCCGAGATACGCATGGCCGCCGATCGGGCTGAATCGATCACCAGAAAGCTGCTGCTGTCGAGCCGCCGGGTTTTGCCGCAGTTTACCGGCCTCGATCGAGGCACCAGCTCGGTTCTGCTTCCCGGCTCTCCGATGAGAGAGTCGGATAAAGAGACAGCCGACCGCGAATCAGCCGGAAGGAATTCGTCGAGTGTCAGACGCTTGAAGCACGGTAAGCCCACCGGCCGCGAGACTATTCTCCTCGTCGACGACGAGAAATCACTTCGCAAGCTGGGAAAGCGAGTGCTGACCGAGGCCGGTTACCACGTTCTCGAGGCGTCAGATGGCGCCATGGCGCTCCGCGTTGCCGCCGAGCAGGTGGGCGAGATCGATCTCGTTCTCACCGACGTCGAGATGCCGACACTTGGCGGCCGCGGCATGGTAGACGAGCTGCACGAGCTCAGTCCCGGACTGAGAGTCCTGTTCATGTCGGGATACACCGACAACGAAATACTTCGTCGCGGAATCCAGAAGTCGGAGACTGACTTCCTGAAGAAGCCGTTTACGGCGGACGCACTTCGTTCCGCCGTCCGCGCGGTGCTGAGCAAGCCCGCGACGGCATCCACCTAAGATGTCTCAGCCAACGTCGCTGCGCCTGGCCAAGCCGGGGCGGATACTCATCATCGACGACGAGGACGCGAACATTCGCCTCCTCGAGAAAATCCTGGCGAAGGCCGGATACGACAACGTTGCGTCAACGACCAATTCCGTGGACGCCCACGCCATTCAGAGGAAGTTCAAGCCCGATCTCGTTGTGCTCGACGTCCACATGACCGGCAAGGATGGCTTCCAGGTGCTGGAAGAAATCGTCGCGAAGAATGGCGACTCGGAGCAGGTGCCGGTGCTCATGATTACCGCCGATGACAGCGCCCACGTAAAGCGCCGCGCCCTCGCACTCGGAGCAAAGGATTTCCTGAGCAAGCCGTTCGACTCCGCGGAAGTGCTTCTCAGGATTCGAAATCTCCTCGAGACACACTTTCTCTATCGGAAGCTTCGCCGCCAGAACACCGAGCTGGAGCAGAAGGTCACGGATCGCACCAGGGAGCTCGAGCAGTCACAGCTCGAGGTTCTGGACAGACTCGCCGCCGCCGTCGAGTTCCGGGACGACGACACCGGCAATCACACCAAGCGGGTCGCGCAGATCTCGGCGATGCTGGGGCAAGCGATCGGCCTCGAGTCCACGACGGTGGAGCTGATAAGCCGCGCTGCTCCGCTGCACGACATCGGCAAGGTCGGAATCCCGGACAACATTCTCCTCAAGGCCGGTCCGCTGACCGGCGAAGAGTTCGAGATCATGAAGACCCACACCGTGATCGGGTCGAGAATGCTCTCAAAGGGCCGCTCGGAGCTCGTCCGCTTCTCGCAGCGAATCGCACGCAGCCACCATGAGTGGTGGGACGGGTCCGGCTATCCCGACCGCGTCTCGGGCCAGAGCATTCCGCTCGAAGCGCGGATAGTCGCGGCGGCGGACTTTCTCGACGCGCTCACACACGACCGTCCCTACAGGCCAGCGTGGGGAATGGACGACACGCTCGCCGAGATCAAGCGCAGGGCCGGGAGTCACTTCGATCCCACGGTTGCGAACGCCCTCCTCGGAATCAACTGGCGATCAAGCGCGGTGCTGGTAGCGTAACGCCGCCGCGGCAAATTTCTTGCCCTAGGTGTCCCCCAAGCTCCAACTAGCAAAAGGCGAATCGACCTTGTTCAGTTCGCAGTTGGCAGTTGAGACCCTCGGACGCGCCACGAAATAAGTGCGAGGGTTTCGCTTTGAAATCGACCCCACTGGTGTTCCATCGCTTTTTCTTGGGCAGGGTAACGATGAAACAGTCGCAGCTACGCCTGGTCGAAAACGCTCGCACTCCCGCGAGCACAATTGAAGCTGAGCTCTATGCGGCAGCCGACCCGACACATGTAGTTCAGTTCTACGACACCGAGACATACCTCGTCGCGGCGGTGGCGGACTATCTGGCCGGTGGGCTGAGGTCAGGCCAGCCGGTGCTCGTGATCGCGACGCCGGAGCACCGCGACGCGTTCAGCATTCGCCTCAAAGCCAAGGGACTGGA
>JBGPHO010000171.1:0-5890 GCA_041484425.1 Gemmatimonadaceae bacterium | reverse complement strand
TCCTGAAGGGGCCCGCCGCCGCCGCGCAGTATGGTACCGCGGCCGCGAACGGAGTCATCCAGATCACGACCAAGCGCGGGCGGTCAGGCAAGCCAAGTTGGACGACGTTCCTCGAGGGCGGGAACATCAAGGATGTCACGGCTTACCCGGCAAACTACCTATACACGTCCCCAACTGGAGCACGCTGCACTCTGGACAGCCAGACGCGCGCCCTGTGCACGCAGGCGCCGGATTCTGTGTTCGTATTCAATCCCCTCGTCGCACACAGCCCTTTTATTGACGGAACTCGCGGCGCGTATGGCGCCAGCGTGAACGGCGGAAGCGACCAGGTTACGTACTACGTGTCAGGGAATTATGACAAGCAGCAGGGCGTCTTCCAGACGAGTCTCGATCAGCGGGCGTCGGGGCGCGCTAACGTCTCCATGCAGCTGCGGGACAACTGGAATCTGCAGGTCGGAACCAGCTACCTCACCGATCACCTGCGGCTCCCCCAAAACGACAACAATACGCTGGGAATTGTCTCGGCCGGACTGCTCGGGAGCGCGCGCGACAACCCAGTCACTCAAGGCTACCTGAGCGGAGCCACCCCTACGCAGATCTACGCGATCAACACGCGTCAGGACATCAACCGGTTTGAAAGCACTGTCAACAGCTCGTATCAGCCCCTTTCTTGGCTCACCGCCACGGTGGTTTCCGGGCTGGATTACCTGAACCGGTTTGACAACGAGCTCATCCCACCGAACAAGGTCAACTTCGGGTCTCTGCCGGACGGACAACGCACGTCGAATCCCTACAACATTTACAACTACAGCGCGAACGGAACCCTGTCGGCCGTGTTCACTCCCTTCGCGGGTCTCAAGGCCACGACGAAGGTGAGCGGACTCTTCAACAAGGAGATGATCAGAGGAACGCAGGCTTTCGGAGCCAAGCTCCTCGGTGGCACGAGCTCGCTTTCCGGAGCCAGTGCGCGGTTTGCCGTGAGTGAGACGAACACCGATAACAAGACCATCAGCCGTCTCCTTCGCGAAGATCTCGCGTGGCGCGACCGCGTCTTCTTGAGCGGAGCTCTGCGCAACGACAAGAACAGCGCCTTCGGACAGAATTTCGGGAGCATCAACTATCCGTCGGTCACTCTTTCGTGGGTGGTAAACGAGGAGTCGTTCTTCCCGAAAACTCCACTCTTCAGCTCGCTTCGGGTGCGAGCCGCTAACGGAAAATCCGGTCAGAAGCCCAACTTCCGAGACGCGATAACGTTCTTCAACGCTCAGACGGTAACCGTTGGTGGTGTCGACGTTCCGGGAATCACCGTTGGTGGAACTGGAAACCCCGACCTGCGTCCCGAGAGATCGAGAGAGACCGAGCTCGGTTTCGACGCCGGCTTTTTCAATGAGCGCATCGGAATGGAAGTGACTCATTACAACAAGCGAACGGACGATCTTCTGATCGCTGTTCCGCTTCCCCCGTCGTTGGGTCTCACCACGACCCAGTTCCAGAACCTGGGCTCAGTCAGCAACAAGGGCTGGGAATACGTGATGAACACGCGCGTCCTGGACATGGAGCGAGTCGGCTTCGATTTCACAATCACCAGCTCCACGAACGACAACAAGCTGCTCACCCTGGGCAAACTCCCGACCGACAGCCCGGTACCACCAATCGTCGTTAACACACAGCAGCTGCATAAGGTTGGATTCCCGCTCGGGTCGTATTTCCAGCGCGGCTACACATTCAATGACGCCAACCAGGATGGAATCATCGCGCGCAGCGAGATCACGCTCACCCCGGCCGTCGTCTACCTCGGCAACCCGCTCCCCACGCACCAGTTCGGGTTCACGCCGACGCTCACCCTCAACAAGATGTTCACGATTTCGGCTTTCTTCGACCACAAGGGCGGTTACAAGCTGTTCAATCTGACGCGCCGATTCCGCTGCACATTCTTCAATTGTCCGGAAGCGTATGACAAGAGCATGCCTTTGGCTGATCAGGCCGCGGCCATTGCCGCCAGCGCGCTGGGTACGGACGCCGGTTACATCGAGGATGCGACTTTCACCAAGCTCCGCGAGCTCACGTTCACTCTCAGGGCACCGGAAGCCATGACTCGCCGTTTCGGGCGTGCCATGCAGCTGAGCATCACCGGAAGAAACCTTCACACCTGGACCAACTACACGGGCTTTGACCCTGAAACCAATTCCACTCCTGGCGCGAATTTCAGCACTTCGGATTTCCTTACGCTACCGCCGACGCGGAACTGGACTGCCCGCGTCACAGTCAACTTCTGAGCCCACTTTCACTCACTGAGATAAATCAAATGCGATATAAATACTCATTGCGCGATCGGCGGCTCACGCCGGCGCGCCTGGCCGCGGCCGGATTGCTGGCCCTGTTTGCGGCCTGCAACTCGGACAAACTGCTTACCGTCACTGACCCGGACGTAGCGAGGCCTGAAGCGCTCCAGGGCGCCGGAGCGTTGCCGGCGCAACGCGCCGGAGCGGTCGGAAACTTTGGCGTCGCCTACAACGGGGGCGCCGCCGACGTCGAGCAGGTCCACCTTTCTGCCCTGCTGTCTGACGAGTTCATCAACACCGAAACTTTTCCGACGCGGATCGAGATCGATCAGCGCGCCATGACGCTGGCCAATACCAGTCTGATCGGCACATTCTTCGATCTCACACGCGCGCGGTCATTCGCCGATCTGGCGATCGATAATTACCGTCTCAGCGCGAAGACACCTGGCGACAGCGCTGGATTTCCCGAGGTGTTGTCTCTGAGCGGCCTGTCTTACATCCTGTTCGCGGAGAACTATTGCGGAGCCGTGCCCATCAGCAAGCAGAACGCCGATGGGTCCTTCACGTTTGGCGCGGCCGAGTCGACCCCTACTCTGCTCGACAGCGCGGTCTCGAAATTCAACCAGGCTCTGGCAGTTCCACAGGCCACAATCCTGACCGCAACTTTCAAACAGCTCGCCCAAGTCGGAAAGGGTCGAGCGCTTCTCGACCAGGGCAAGTACGCCGAGGCGGCGTTGGCGGTGGCCGGGGTTTCGACGACATTCCAATACAATTACACTCATTCTGAAACAACCACGCGCCAGAACAACGGTACCTGGTCTCTGACGTTCAGTGTCGCGCGGTTTGGAGAGCCTGACGCCGAGGCAGGCATCGGGCTGCCGTATCAGTCGGATGGAAATCTAAAGAAGGTGGGAGGCGGGGCAGATCCGCGCGTCGCTGACAGTGTTGCCAACCGGGCCGGGCAGGGCAACAAGGGATTCGATGGTACAACCGTTCAATGGGTTCAGGCGAAGTACCCGGTGCGATCGTCAGCCGTCACGATTGCAGACGGCGTCGAGGCTCGTCTGATCGAGGCCGAAGCGTCGCTGAGCGCGGGCGATGCGGTCGGCGCGCTTGCTACACTGAATGCGTTGCGCAGCAACGCGGCGCTACTGACCCTCCGCGGGTATGCCGCCAATTCGCTGCCGCCTCTCACGCTGCAGGCAACGGCGGCCGCGCAGCAGGATCAGCTTTTCAAGGAAAGAGCCTACTGGCTCTACCTGACCTCACACAGGCTGGGTGACCTTCGCCGGTTGATTCGGCAGTACGCCCGACCGGTGAACACGGTTTTCCCGAACGGCCCATACTTCAAGGGAGGTTTATACGGCACGGATGTGAACGTGCCGGTGCCGTTCCAGGAGCAGAACAATCCGCAGTACGACAAGACGGCCTGCCATCAGGATATAGCCTAGGCCGATAGTCGGTTGCAGAAGGACAAAGCGCTCCGCCGAGGGAACGTCACCTCGGCGGAGCGCTTTGCTTTCGTGGCAGCTTCTGGAGTTGGGGGACGAAGCTCGACTTTCCCCCTTCTCCACTCACGTCGAAGAAGCTTCCTTCGTGTGGATGTAAATAACGCCCGCGACGGCGTTGGTTCCCTGCGCTGACGTGCCGCTGATTCCACTCTGAAGCTCGATGCTCTCGACAGAATCCGTCGACATGTCACGCAGCGCGGCTACATCGGTCAGGCGAGCGCCGTCGATCAGCACCAGAGGACTGTCTGATCCAGCGAGCACGATGGTACTGCGACCGCGTTTCGTCGTAATGAAGCGGGGCCGTCCGTAGCGATCCTCAGCGAAGTTGTATTGCCTGGCGCGCCGCCGGAGGAGATCCCAGACATTCGTCGACGACGAGCGGGCGATTTCTTCTGAGCTGATTACGTCGAGGCGGGCGGCGGTTTCCGACGAACGATAGCCGGATGTGGCGCAGCCAGTCAGAGAAGCTGCGAAGAAAAGACCGGCGACGGGGACCCAATTAAATTGCCGCATTCCACACTCCGGGAAGCAGCTTACCACCTTCGGCAAGCTAGCCCTTAGGCATTGCCCGCGCCAGTGGAATAGTGGGGAAGTGACCCGGGTGGGTCTCGAACCGCGACCTACGGACTAAGAGTCATAGCCAACTCATTAGCCCAGTGCGAATGAGGTCAAACAAGATCGGTTCTCTCAAGGCCTTTGTGCGGTCGAGTCCCTTACGGTGCAGATGTGATTGACTGTGTTCTGGCGCGGTTGGCACAAAATTCGGCACACGGTATCGCCACACGCGGTTGCTCGGTTTCGGCACTACACATCACAGTTCGGTACTAGCGCCGTGTGGCTCCCGCGCGGACCCTTTGGCTAACCCCGCACCGGTCAGCCGCCGCGTTTGAACAGGGAATGCCGAGTTTCTCAGTGCGGATTTCGCTGCGGCGAGGGCGGGCCGCCCCGGGCCCTCTGGATTGCCGCAAGCGCGCCCTCCGCCTCGGCCATTCGTGGATCCAGCCGCAGCGCCGCACGGAACTCCGCTTCCGCCAAATCGAGCTGGCGCCGCTGCGCGAAGAACACGCCGAGCACGAGGTGATTGCCCGGCCGCTCGGCGTTGTAGCGCTGGCTCGAAACGAACTCCGCGGCCGCGGCATCGAACGCGCGCCGCTGATCGGCGCTCTTCAGTGAATCGGCAATCGGCGCCAGCAGCCAGGCCGCGCCCTGGCGCACGGCGCGGGTGCTATCGGCGAGCATCAGCACGCCGAGTGCGAGCCGCTGCGAGGCGCCGAAGCTCTCCGCGATCTGCAGCGCCGCGAGGCGAACGAGTGGCCGGCTATCGTGTGACCACGAGCGTGCCGCCTGCAGCGTGATCGAGCCCGGGTGTTCGGCGAGTCGGCCGAGTGCGGAAGCGCGCACGAACCATGGCTCGGTGGAGTCATTGGCCACACGGACGAGTGAGTCGTTCGCGCTGGGGTCGTGCCGGTCGTCGGCCGCGAACGCGCCGGCGAAGCGCTGAAATCCCGGCAGCGGACTGGGATACCAGGCACGGATCTGCGCAGTGGCCCAGCGTGCGTCGCGATTCGTGTGGCACGCGTTGCAGGCGTTCGGGACACCGATGACCGCTGTGAGATCCGGCCGCGGGATGCGCATGCTGTGATCCTGACGCGGGTCGACCTGCATGTACGTGGTCGCCGGCATGTGGCAGGATGCGCACGTCGCGCCGGGACCGGCGGCAAGGTGATGATGGTGCGCGGTCGTGTCATACTTCGCCGCGAGGTGGCACTGTGTGCAGACCCGATTGCCGGGGAGGCGCAATTTTGCCGAGTGCGGATCGTGACAATCGGAGCAGGTCACTCCGAACGCGTACATCTTGCTCTGCAGAAACGAGCCGTAGTTGTAGACCTCGTTCTTCTGCTGACCGTCCGGATGGTACAGGTCGGAGATGATGAGCGGGATGTAGTAGTCGAACAGGTGCGCGCCTGCCGTGTAGCCATCGGCGATGTGCACGCGGCGGGCGTGGCACTGGGCACAGGTCTCGATCTCGTGATCGGTGCGGCGCGGCGCGCTGCGATAGGGAATTCCCGACGTCGAACCGGTGGTCCAATGCACGGC
>JBGPHO010000170.1:0-5894 GCA_041484425.1 Gemmatimonadaceae bacterium | reverse complement strand
TATAACCTGATCCCGAGCCTTACCGCCCTCGAGAACGTCGCGCTGGTGACCGACATCAGCGACGATCCAATGTCACCCGTCGACGCCCTGGCACTCGTCAGTCTGGGAGACCGCTCCAGTCATTTTCCGGCGCAGATGTCGGGCGGAGAGCAGCAGCGTGTCGCGATCGCGCGGGCAATCGCCAAGCGTCCGGAAGTTCTTCTGTGCGACGAGCCGACGGGGGCGCTCGACTATGAAACGGGCAAGCTGGTTTTGAACGCCATCGACCGAGTCAATCGCGAGCTCGGAACCACCACCGCTGTCATCACCCACAACGCCGCCATCGCGGCCATGGCCGACCGGGTGATCCGGATGACCAGCGGTCGGATCTCGGAGGACCGGCGGAACGACCGGCGCGTCTCTCCGGAGGAGCTGAGCTGGTGAGAGCGCTCGATCGAAAACTCCTGCGCGACATGGTTCGCCTCAAGGGACAGATTGCGTCGATCGCGGCCGTCGTCGCCTGCGGAGTAGCTTCGGTCATAGCGATGCGCAGCACTCTCGATTCGATGCTCAGCTCGCGAGACGCCTACTACGATCGCGCCCATTTCCCGGAAGTGTTTGCGACGCTCAAGCGCGCACCTGAGTCCTTTTCCAGTCGAATCGGCAGCCTCCCCGGTGTTTCCGTCGTCCAGACTCGCGTCGTGGGTGAGGCCTTGCTCAAAGTGCCCGGGCTCGCGGAGCCGGCAACAGGTCACTTTCTATCCGTGCCTGCCCGCGGTCAGCCGGTTCTGAATGCTTTGTACATTCGCCGCGGACGATACGTCTCGCCCGGGGCTGACAACGAGGTGCTCATCAACGAGCACTTCGCCGAAGCAAACAACCTCCAGATCGGGGACAGCCTGGGCGCGGTAATGAACGGCCGCTGGCGGCAGCTCCATATTGTAGGCGTAGCGCTTTCACCGGAGTTCGTCCATAACGCGATTCCGGGCAGCGGAATGTTCGCAGACAGCAAGCATCTCGGCATTCTGTGGATGAGTCGCGACGCCATCGCCCCGCTCTACGATATGGAAGGCGCGTTCAACGATGTCGCGGTGCTTCTCGCGCCAGGCGGACGCGAGCAGGAGGTGATCGCCGCGCTCGACGACATGCTGGCTCCCTACGGCGGCGGACATGCTTACGGCCGAAAGGACCAGCCATCCAACAGCGTCGTGGCCGGCGAAATCGAGCAGCTGCGAGTCTTTGGCACTGCGATGCCGATAATCTTTCTCACCGTTGCGGCTTTCCTTCTCAACATCGTTCTCTCGCGACTGATTGCTACCCAGCGCGAGCAAATCGCGGTGCTAAAAGCCTTTGGTTACACCAATGCGAGAATCGCCGCGCATTTTCTCGGATACTCTTTGGCTTCGGTACTGCTCGGCGCGATCGCGGGCACGGCACTCGGCATCTGGGTGGGGCGCGCCTACACGGCACTCTACGCAGAATTCTTCCGGGTTCCCGACTTCGGCCACCACACCAGCATTGCACTCATCGCGGTTGCCATTCTCGTGAGCGGATCAGCGGCCGTGTTGGGAGCGCTCGGTGGAGTGAGGAGCGCGGTCCGGCTGCCGCCGGCTGAGGGGATGCGGCCCGCAGCGCCTGGCCTGTTCAAGCCGTTGTGGATTGAGAGGCTCGGATGGGGCGATCTCGTGTCACCCGCAGTCCGCATGGTTCTGCGCAACCTGGAACGTCGACCGCTGCGGACACTCTCATCGATCATCGGGGTTGCCCTCGCGGCGGCCATTCTCGTCGTCGGCACGTTCGCTTTCGATTCTGTGCGATTCATGGCGGACCTCCAGTTCCGCACGACCGAGCGGGAAGACCTCACCGTAGCGTTTACCGGTCTGCAGCCGGCGCGGGTGCGCCATGAGCTCCTCTCGACACCGGGGATTTCGCGAGTCGAGTTATTTCGGTCTACGCCAGTCCGTGTGCGCTCCGGCCATCACGTCCGCCAGATGGCAATCACAGGTCTCGAGAGGAGCGCCGAGCTCCGGAGGCTGGTGGACCGCGAAGGACGCATTTACAGAATGCCGGCCGATGGGATTGTGCTCACGACAGCTCTCGCGAACATCCTCCAGGCAAGCGCAGGCGATACCGTGACGATCGAGCTGCTCGAGTTGGGGGGCGCCAAGCGCAGGGTGGCAATCTCGGCGCTGCTGGACGAGCTGATCGGACTCGGCGGCTACATGGAAATCGGTGCGCTGAATCGTCTGCTTGGCGAGGGTTCCGCGGCCACCGGCGCACGCCTCAGCGTCGACTCCAACGATGAACAGCATGTAGTAGAGGGACTGACCGAACTCCCGGGTGTGGCGGGGACGATCACCCGAGCGGCGATGCTTCGGAGCTTTGATGAGCAGATCGCTTCGAGTCTCCGACTGACGGTGAGCATCGTCGTCGGGCTCGCGTGCGTAGTGGCGCTCGGAGTCATCTACAACGGCGTTCGCATCAGCCTGTCAGAGCGCGCGCGAGAATTGGCGAGTCTTCGCGTCCTCGGTTTCACGCGGCGCGAGGTCGCCGCGCTCCTCTTCGGCGAGCAGGGTGCCATCGATCTCCTTGGAACGCCGCTCGGACTGCTTCTGGGGCTCGGCCTCGCATTCTGGATCGCCGCCGCGTTCGTATCCGAGCAATATCGTTTTCCGGTGGTGGTTACCGCGCGGACCTACCTGTTCTCAACGGCCGTGATCCTGGTCGCGGCGATTGCCGTTGCCCTCGCCATGCGCCGTCATGTCGACCAGCTCGATCTTGTCGCCGTGCTCAAAACGGGGGAGTGATCATGACACGCACACGCAGAGTGACTGCAGCGGCGGTAATTGGAATTCTTGGTGTGGGTATCGTCGCTTACGTCATGAAGCCGGCAGTTATGGAGATCGATACCGGAGTCGTCGTATCGGGCCCTCTCCGCGTTACCGTCGACGAGGATGGACGCACGCGGGTTCGGGATCGCTACCTTGTCACCGCGCCAGTCGCTGGACGCCTGCAGCGCATCGTGCTTCGGGAGGGGAGCGAGGTTCGTCCGGGAGACATTGTAGCCTGGCTCGCGCCACTGCCGCTGGATGCAGCCACTCGTGAGCAGATGAGCGCAAAGGTTCTCGCCGCGGAAGCGCTCTACCGTGAAGCCGTGGTCCGCGTGGGCGAAGCGCGCACCGCGGCAGACCAGGCGCACAAGGTTGCAGAGCGGCGGGGGGCCGTGCTTGCGATCGGGGGAATCTCCCCTGAGGAGCACGAGCAGGTTCTCCTTGCGGAGCGCGCGCGGACGGATGATTTGGCCGCGGCGGAGTCTCGCGCGCGCGCAGCGGCAGCGGAACTGAAAGGAGCCCGCGCCGCGCTCAACCCGATGACGAGCGCCGGAGCGCAGGCGTCGATTCCGGTCCGCTCTCCAACCGCTGGTCGAGTTCTGCGTATCCCCGATCAGAGTGAGCGTGTGGTCCCAGCCGGCGCGCCGATTCTCGAGCTTGGGGATGCATCCGCAATGGAGGTTGTGGTCGATGTCCTGTCAACGGATGCAGTACGTGTAAAACCGGGTGACGACGTCGAGATCGTGGAGTGGGGCGGCGAGCTGCCGATTCATGGTCGCGTGCGATCGATTGAGCCAGCCGCTTTCACGCATGTATCCGCCCTCGGCGTCGATGAGCAGCGAGTGAACGTGCTGATAGATCTTCCGGAGCGGCCCGAGACTCTGGGTGATGGATTTCGCGTGGAAGCGCGGATGACCGTCTGGCAGGCGCCGAAGGTCGTTACGACTCCAGCCAGTGCGGTTTTCCAGCGCGGACAAAGCTGGCGCGTCTTTGTCGTCGACCACGGTCGCGCGCGCCTGCGCCAGGTGGAAATCGGTCATCGAACGGAGGCGAGTGTCGAGATCGTCCGTGGACTAACGCCGGGAACGAAAGTGGTTCTGTTCCCCTCCGACAAGATCGATGACGGGGTGCGAGTCCGTGCCCGCGGAAGTGCTGACTGAAATCTGGCCTGTCGCCATCACCTCAAAGAGTCGCCTTCCGGAAAAGGACACGCCCGCTCGCCTCCGAAGCCGGTACATATAGCACCACATGCCGCATACGCCGGCCGTCTGTCGCGTGAATGTGCAACATTGTTAGGCGAAAGGCGCACAATTGCCTCACTTTTCCCTAATTTCTCGAATGATGCCTCGATCCCATCGCGACCATCGGAGTGATCCCGTCCGGGGCGGGCAATGACGGCGACGCTGCTGGTGGTGGACGCGGGCAGTTCGTCGGTGAGGCTGGCGGCCTTCGATGCCGGAGGTCTCGAGCCGATCTCGCCGACGCCCCCGGCGGCACGCACGGCGAACGCCGCAACGCAACATTCGAGACGCATCGCGCGCGCGCATGCGCAACTGCCCACTGAGAACCGCTCGACCGCTTTCAGCGACATGCTCAACTCCTTCATCGAGCAGAATGCGATCGGAGACGTGCGGGCGGTCGCTCATCGAATCGTCCATGGCGGAATCACTTTTTCCGAATCGCGTGTGCTCGACGCCGCGTCGGAGCGCGCTCTGCTCGCATTGAGCGAGCTGGCACCGCTGCATTTGCCGATAGCGCTCGACTGGGTTACGCTCTGCCGCGCAGTCTTCGGGCCCGACGTTCCACAAATTGCCGTGTTCGACACCGCGTTCTTCGCCGCCCTTCCAGGGGTGGCGCAGAGTTACGCGATTCCGCTCGACCTCCAGAAGACCCACGGTTTGCGGCGCTTCGGTTTCCATGGTCTGGCCCACGACTGGATGCTGGGGCGGGTAAAACATCACCGTCCGGATCTCGATCGTGGGGGCCGAATCATTTCCCTTCAGCTCGGCGCCGGCTGCTCGATCGCGGCAATCGATCGCGGTGCTCCCCAGGATACTTCAATGGGCTTCTCGCCACTCGAAGGACTCGTGATGTCCACGCGTTCGGGAGACATCGATGCCGGCCTCGTCACCTATCTGCAGCGCGCGGGAGGGTTCTCTGCCGAGAGGCTCGAGCGAGTGCTCAACATGGAATCGGGACTGCTCGGCTTGTCGGGGTTCAGCGGGGACATGCGAGCTCTTCTGGCGTCCAGAAGCACCGACGCCGAGTTCGCGATCGAGCTTTATTGTTATCGCATCCGGAAGTACATCGGCGCCTACGCCGCTGTCCTTGGCGGAGTCGACGTGATCGTAATTGGCGGCGGTGTCGGCGAGCACGCTCCTGAAGTTCGCGAGCGAATCCTTGCCGGCATGGAGTGGTGCGGCGTTACTCTTGACAACGAAAAGAATGATGCCGCGCGCGGCACGGAAGAGGTCGACGTGCGCATTGGCAAATCGACAACTCCGGTCGACGTGTGGGTGATAGCGGTCGACGAAAGCGCGGTGCTGGCGCGCGAAGGTGCGGCTGTTCTGCGGGACGAGGGAGGATCCAACGTCAAGCTTTGAGTTCGACGTGACCGTGTCGAGCGCGGTTCCCGCTGCGGCGCCGCGCATCGCGAAAGCCGAAGAGGCATCGGATAACGCCTCGTCCGCGCGCGGACTGGCGTCTCACCCGGCGTCGCCCCTGGCTCCGGAGCTGCTTGCCAGAATGCAGCGGTACTGGCAGGCAGCCAATTATCTCACTGCCGGCCAGATCTATCTCCTGGACAACCCGCTTCTCCGTGAGCCGCTCCAGGCAAAGCATATAAAACCGCGGCTGCTCGGACACTGGGGCACGTCGCCGGGCTTGAGCTTCATCTACGTGCACCTCAATCGAATCATCACCGAGTGTGACGCGAACATCATCTATCTCGCGGGGCCGGGACACGGCGGGCCTGCCATCGTTGCGAACGTCTATCTCGAGGCCACCTACAGCGAAGTTTATCCAGCTATCACCCGAGATGCCGATGGTCTCAGGCGTCTCTTTCGGCAGTTCTCGACTCCCGGC
>JBGPHO010000169.1:0-5921 GCA_041484425.1 Gemmatimonadaceae bacterium | reverse complement strand
TCGAGCTGAACGAACGCCTCGAACACCGATTCGAGCTTGTCGGTGGGAATTCCCACGCCGGTGTCCTGCACGCAGAGGCGAATCTCGTCCGCCGTCTCCCCCACAGTAATCCGTACAGTTCCGCCCGCGGCGGTGAATTTGACGGCGTTGGAGAGGAGGTTGAGCACGATCTGTTTGACGCGCTCGCGATCCGCGTTGAAGACGAGAGTTGGATCGCCTGACTCCACTTCGAGCCGCAGGCCGCTTGCCCGGATCTGCGGCTCGATCATCGAGTACACGCTCTCGACCACCGTACGCACCGATACCATATCGAGCTGCAACAGGAACTGGCCGGACTCGACCTTGCCAAGGTCCAGAAGTTCATTCACAAGCTGAAGGAGGTGCGCCTGGTTGTGCCGGATGCGCGCGATGTATTTGCGCTGCTCATCGGAGAGTGAGCCGTGAATCCCTTCCTCGAGCAGCGCAGTGTAACCACCGATCGCGCCGAGTGGCGTACGCAGCTCGTGGCTGATCATGTTCAGGAAGTGAGTCTTTGCCTCATTCGCGGCCTGGGCAGTATGCCTCGCGTCTTCCGCCTCCGCCCGTGCGCGATCGCGCTCCTTGAGCGAGGCTTCGGTCGTCGCAAGAGATCGCGCAAGCTCCTCCGTCTTCGCTTCCAAAGCCTCCTTGGTTCGGATGAGCTCCTGCTCTGCGCGCTGGCGCGCCAGAAGTATGCTCGTGGCGTTCTGAAGCGCCACGGAATGCAGCAAACTTTCCTCGTCGCCGTCCATATTCGTCACCCCGATATCAGTTCCGACGCGAGAGTCGTGCCCCTGACACGCGCCTCAATCTTGGCGAAGGCTGTGTCGCGGCTCGTCGACGTGTCATCGCTGAACGGTGCGAATCCGCAGTCGTCAGTGGTTCCAAGCTGCTCTATGGGAATGTATTTGGCCGCTTCCAGGACTCGGTCCCGGACCTCCTCGGCCGTATCAATGCGGGGGTCGATCGGCGAAACCACGCCGACGAAGATGCGCGCGTCCGGTTTCATGTGCTGGCGGATGATCTTCAGGACCCGCACGCGATCCCTTTCGCCGGCGAGCGCAATACAGAAGTAGCCGACGTTCATCTCGAATAGCAGCGGCAACATTTCGGCATAATCGACATCCCCGCTGTGGGTCGAATCGAGGTCGGCGCCCGGGCAGGTGTGCACACCGATGACCCTGCGCTCATCAGACGAAAATCGCGACAGGGCAAGATTGTTCAGATCGACGAAGCTCGTGAGAAGATGCCCCGACGGATCGATCTTCATCGCCAGCCGCGCTTCGGTGAAATCTATCTGAACCTTGAACGCACACTTTTTCAGACAACGGCGGATCTCCGTTTCGTGCTCGCGCAGCAAATCCTCGATGAACTCATCGCGTGAATAGCCGGGAATTTCGTCGGCGGGGTACATGAGGCTGAGAGCGGAAGGGGAGATCACCGCCTGTTTGAGCGGCCGGTGCGCATACCGTAGCGCTACATCCACGTAGCTGTCGGCATAACGCTTATATCGGAACGGGCCCTGTGTCAGCCGAGGCATGCGGCGCGTATGGCCGGCGGAAAAAGGAATCTTGAATCCGTCCGGATCGGTATTCGACAGTCCATGCACCGAGTAGGTCCAGAAGTTCTGGAATTTTCTCTGCTCGCCGTCAGTGATGACGGGTGACCCGGTGGCCTCGAAGCGCTCGATCGTGTCACGCACCGCCGCTTCGTAAAGCGGATCGAGATTCGGGTCCGCAATACTTCCCGCGGCGACTGCGTCGATCAGCGCTATTGGTCTCGGGATGCTGCCGATTGGCTCCGTCGGGATTATCATCCGCTCCACTCTCGCGTGCAATCGGCCGGTCGAACCCCGATTAGTCTCTGATTCCGCAGTTGAGCGGCCCGCCAGGATGGCGTGGAAACGCGCTCGTCGCGTTCGAGATGGTCGGTGTGATTCACCTTCTCATCGCGCATTTCACAAATGATAACTCATATGTTCCCACTCGGGCATTTCTGCCAAAGTGTTGCTCCGGCAGGGGTAATTGGTGCTATTGTCTCGCCCATCCGATCTCCAGGAGGAGAGCCGCCTGCGGCGTAAATCCGCCCAAGCCGAGTAACGCCGGACGGACATATTCCCTGATCCCCGCGGTGAACGTCAATCCTCGCCCGGAAGAAACACGCAAACCAATCCCCGCGCTTCCCAACCCACCGTACTGCCAGCGATGAGTTGGTCCCGGATTGAATCCGGGAATTGAGCCTCTGCGGGTTTCGCGGTAGCCCGCTACTCCAATCCCGCTCGAGAGTTCAAGCCCGATCTTGTCTCTTCCGAGGCTGTACTTCAATCCAAGCGTTGCAAGAATTCCATGGTCGTCATACGTAAAACCGCCGGGGGGACCACAGCATTGGGCGGCTGACCGAATGAATATGTAGTCGCCTTCAACGGTGAATTTCAGTACGGGCGAACGGCCAAGCCCGAGCTGAAGTCCAGCCATTGGTCCCCATTTGGAATCCGAGAATCCGGGGACGCCGTTGACCGCACCCACCTCTAATACCGGAGTAACGAATGGATTGGCAGCGGTCTGACCACCGGCCGTCCCGAAAACTGCCAGTAACCAGAGGGCGTTTAAGGAAAAGGGCCGAAGATGCACCAGGGCTCGCCAAACCAGCCTACGGTTTGAGACACGCTTTGTTTGGACGGAGCATCGCTCTTGCATCGGCACCTCACGGGGATTGTCGGCATAAACGGTCGTCGAGCACGATCGCCGACTCCCGCCTCAAGATACCTGCGCGATTCCCGTCACCAATACGTCATCTGTCGCAGTAGTGGAACATCCAACAGGCGAGTCGGCGCTCGAATTGAGGAGTTGGAAGGCGGCACACTATCGAAAAGGGGAGGAGTAGATGCACAGCGATCATGTCCATGCGGCTTCACTGCGACGCGCGGCTCTCATGACGGCAATTGCGATTTCGCTCGCGACGGATACGGCTTCTGCCCAGGCGCGCGCACGCCCTGCCAGGAAATTGCCGCCGGCGGATTGGACTCAGGTGGAGCAGGCGCTCGGCCGCAAGGGCACGTCGTATCCCGGCGATGTGATGAAATTCAGCTTCCCGCGCACAGATCTCAAAGTCGTGGTAGCTGGTGTCACGCTAAAGCCCGCTCTCGCTCTCGGATCCTGGGTAGCCTTCGAGCGGATTTCTGATCATGCGATGGTAATGGGCGACATCGTGTTGCTGGAGAGCGAGGTGGCGCCCGTGATGGGTAGCCTGCAACAAAACGGGATCGAGCAGACGGCGCTGCACAATCACTTGCTCGGTGAATCGCCACGGATCATGTACATGCACATTCGCGCGATCGGCAACGCCGCAAGGATCGCGAGAGCAATGCGAAGCGCGCTCGAATTCACGAACACACCTCTCGGCGCGCCGGCCTCCGCAGTCTCTACTCCGTTCGACCTCGACACCGCGGGCGTGGCCAGAGCGATCGGAGTCCAGGGTAAGGTCAACGGAGGGGTGTATCAACTGAGCGTCCCCCGTCGCGAGAAAATCATAGAAGACGGGCACGAGATCCCGGCCTCGATGGGCGTAGCGACCTCGATCAACTTTCAGCCAACAGGCCCGGGGACGGCTGCGATCACGGGAGATTTGGTTTTGATCGGGCGGGAAATAAATCCGATGCTGTGGACGCTCAGCGAGAATGGCATCCGGGTTACGGCGATTCACAGCCATATGATCAGCGAACAGCCCCGCCTGTTTTTTATGCATTTCTGGGCGACCGGCGAGCCGGTGCAGCTCGCCCGCGGCCTGCGCGCAGCGCTCGACCGCACGGCTTCGAGGAGGTAAGCGTTTCGCATCTTCCACGGCACCATCACGAAGGACTAGTTTGGGAGATGCGCGAAGAATTGCCTGCGTCGGCCACAGGGTATTTCGGATCGATGGTGGAGTCCTACGATTCGCTGATCCGCCGCGCGGTCCCTCGCTACGACGAAATGACTGCCCGGCTGCTCGACTACATTCCTCGCGAGCCGCGCAACATTCTGGAGCTCGGATGTGGCACCGGAAATCTCTCGCTGCTGCTGGCGCGCAAATTTCCCGGAGCTTCGCTCACGCTGGTCGATGGTTCGCCGGAGATGGTCGGTGTCACTCGTTCGCGCATTGCACACGCAGGCCTCCGCTCGGAGAAGGAACCTGCGTACATCGCCGCGCGGTTCGAGGAGTTGACATTACCCGACGCTTCGTTCGATCTCGTCGTCAGCTCGATCAGCCTTCACCACGTCGCAGACAAGGCAAGCCTCTATCGCCGGATTCGTGTGCTTCTGCGCGCCGGAGGGCGTTTCTGCTTCGCCGACCAGATTCGGGGAGAGCCTGAAGCAAATCATCGCGTGAACTGGGATCGTTGGCTGGAGTTCTGTCGCGAACCCGGCCACTGCTCGCAGGAGGAGATCGACAGTCTTCTGGATCACGCCGCGGCCCACGACCACTATGTGTCCTTGTCTGAGCACGTGGCGATGCTCTCGAGTTCGGGATTCACCGAAATCGATTGCGTGTGGTGGAATTTGATGTGGGGGATCGTGACAGCCGCGGTCGATTAATACCCGGGGCGCCTTCGCTCGCTGGTTCTCTCTTGACAGATTGTTGCGTCGGCTGTAGACCTGTACCGCCCCACCCGCTACTGGACCACTGGTCAGATTACCGTCGCATTGCGCGGCGGGCAAGCTGCCGCGTCTGGTGACCTCGCGTGTCCTTCTTTTTACCCGTTAGGGGAGGCTGTATGCGAATGCGTTGTGCTGCGCTGGTGCTGGCCATGCTTCTCAGTTCCGTTCCCGTTTTAGCGCAAACGCGCACGATCACCGGAACGGTTACCGATGCGGCGACCGGACAACCACTTGAAGGCGCCAGAGTGGGCGTTCGCGGAACTGCACTCTCCGTAACGACTGGAGCTGACGGCAAGTTCACGCTGGGCAACGTTCCCCAGGGAAACGTTATCGTCGCGATCCGGAGGATCGGCAACAATTTCGTCGACCTTCCGCTGCCCGCGGGTCAGAACGAGCTGCGCGCGGCTCTCACGCGTGATCCGCTCCGCCTTTCGGATGTGGTGGTGACCGGACAAGCTACAACGGTCAACCGCCGCAACCTGGCGAACGCCGTGGCGACAGTTAGCGGAGAGGAAGTCTCACGCGTTTCAGCGCAGACCGTAGAGCAGGCGCTTCAGGGTAAAGTTGTGGGCGCGTCCATCCAGGCTAACTCGGGAGCGCCGGGCGGAGGAATGCAGATGCGACTCCGTGGCGTGACATCGATCAATGGATCGTCTGAGCCTCTTTACGTCGTGGATGGCGTCGTGGTGAGCAACGTTGCCATCCCTTCGAATCAGAATGCGGTGACGAGGTCCACACAGGGATCGAATCCGTCTCTGACTCAGGACAATCAGGTCAACCGAATCGCGGACCTCAACCCCAATGACATCGAGAACATCGAGGTGTTGAAGGGCGCGTCGGCATCGGCGATCTACGGCTCGCGGGCTTCTAATGGCGTCGTGATCATCACCACTCGACGCGGAAGAGCGGGGGAGAGGCGTATAAACGCGACGCAGCGGATTGGCGTCTCGAAGATTTCCAACACGCTTGGCTCGAGGACTTTCACTTCACTGGCAGACGCGACCGCCGCCTTTGGTGCCTCGGCTGCGAATTACTTCAAACCGGGCGTGGTGTACAACCACGAGGACGAGCTAGCGGGCCATACCCCAATGTCCAGCGAAAGCGTGGTGGATGTTAGTGGTGGTGACTCCGACACACGCTATTTCGCATCGGGCCTGTGGAAGCACGACGGTGGCATCATCGATAACACGGGGTATGGGAAGCAATCGGTCCGAGCGAACCTCGATCAGGATTTCGGGACGCGGCTGAACTTCAGCCTGCAGACCGATG
>JBGPHO010000168.1:0-5939 GCA_041484425.1 Gemmatimonadaceae bacterium | reverse complement strand
CCCGAGTGGTCGGAGCTCCGCACGATTCTGACGCCCCGGAAAAGCACCGTGATTGTGGGCGACTTCCACCTCGAGACGGTGCCGGTCTCACACGACGCCAATGAGCCGATCGCGGTGATCGTCACGTCGATCGGCGAAGGCGCGCGCGCCGGGATCGTTTACGATCTGGGACACGTGACCGAGAGTGTTTCACGCGCGCTCGACCAGCTGGATATCCTCGTCATCGAATCGAACCACGATGAAGGAATGCTGCGCGCGGGACCTTATCCGCCATCACTCCAGGCGAGGATTCGCGGCAAATTCGGGCATTTGAGCAATCGGGACGCCGCGCACGCCGCGAGCGAGAGCATCCACTCGGGGCTCAACAACATCGTGCTGGCTCACCTGAGCGAACAGAACAACAATCCGCGCACCGCGCTTGGGACTGTTGGTGATTCGCTGCGCCGCGCGAGCTTCAAGGGGCGCCTCACCGCGGCGGCGCAGAGCAGCGTAGTTGGGCCGATATGCGTTGGAGCGGCGTCTGACACTGCCGCCGCGCCAATCCAGCTGGCGCTCGGGATCTAGACTACGGCTTGGGACGCCGCGTGCCCGCGAAGAGCGCGAACAGAAGGGCCGCGACAACGAGAATTCCGAATATCCAGTAGAAGTTCATCATTGGGCCTCCTATCGTCCTTCGATGTCGCGGTCGCCCGGTACCTTCCTCTCCGCCCTGCCCTCGCCGGGATGCGCCTGGGCTTCGTGAAAACGCTCACCTTTCAATCGTATCGCGTCTACGAACCTCTCATACTCGGTATCGGACAGCTCGTCGGCGATTGCGGGCACGAGTCCCTTTACGAGCGTGATCCGTTCGGCGAGAGTCAGCTCGTTGACGGCCGTTACGAGCTTTCGCAGCCTCGGGTGATTCATCCACTCGGTTTCCTTGCTCGTTGTCATCTCGTTCTCCGGTGAGCTGCGAGTATTGCGACTGCGTAATCTACTTCCGATCGTGGTGGATTCGCGTGCGCTGAATATCGGACCATCGTGAGAGTAGCGCTGCCAGGGTTTTCTCAAGGTCCCCCGCCGCGGCTGCGACCTGAGTGGTGGGGTCCGCGTCCGCGCCCTCGACGGTGTCAAGAATCCCGGCCAGCTGTTCGTTCAGGACCACCAGGCCAGCGGCGCCTCCGCGTCGTGCGCCGGTCTCGATGTTAGCCAGTAACGAATCGAGCGCCACCAGAGAATCCGCAACTTCCTTCGCCTTCGCGCCTTCGCGCTGTGTTCTCAGCAGCGTTCGCTCAGCGCGCACCTCGCCGAGAGCGGCGAAATCGCGGCTGATGGCGTCGTTCATTCGGACGCCGATATCCCGCTGCATGTGGAGCCCGGCAGCGGTGATCTGAACGCGCGGGTCCATTCTGACCACGAGCGGCTGCGTGTAGCTCCGTCCGTTCGCGCTCAGCCGAACGGTGTACGTGCCCGGCAACACCGCCGGCCCCAGTGGAAACCGGGGTGTGTCGCCGTAGATGGCCGAGATGGGGTAATCGTGAGCCAGAACCTTTGGCGGTGGATAGTGAAGATCCCACACGAAGCGATGGGTTCCCTGGATCTGGGCGAGCCTTTGCTGCGGGCGAACCCAATAGGTCGGAACGTTGAGATCCGTCTCGATCGGCTCGACCGGGTCGGCGCCCGAGAAGCTGCGGACCAGTTTGCCCGCGTCATCCACGATATCGAGCACGACCGGCGTGCCGGAGTCGGCGCCAAGCCGATAGTTGATGATCGCGCCGTCGGGCGGATTCTTTCCGGCGGGCTCTTCAGGCGGCAATGGCGTATCCGTGTTCTTGTTGCGGCGGAAACGGTATGTGAGCTTCGGCCTGAACAGAAACGTCTCGGCGCCGCCCGCCTTTGCGTCGAGTTGGCGCAGGGGGGTCATGTCGTCGAGAATCCAGAACGAACGCCCATGCGTGCCGACGACGATGTCGTCATCGTGGATCACGAGGTCACGAATCGACGTCGCCGGCATGTTGAGCCTGAGAGGCTGCCACTGCTCGCCGTCGTCGAGGGAGAAGTAGACGGACCGCTCGGTGCCCGCGAACAGGAGCCCTCGGCGCACTGGATCTTCCCGGACCGAATTCACGACTTCGTCGGCGGGAATCCCATTTACGGTCTCCTTCCAGCTCTTTCCTCCATCGTGCGTGCGATAGATGTGCGGATGCAGATCGTCGAGCTTGAACCGGTTGATTGCGGCGTATGCGGTCGCGTCATCGAAGTGCGACGCCTCGAGCTGCGACACTTTGCTCCATGGAGTCAGTGCGGCCGGCGTGACGTTGGTCCACGCCTTTCCACCATCACGAGTCAGGTTTATCACGCCATCGTCGGAGCCCGTCCAGATCGTGCTCACGCTCCGGAACGACGGAGCGACGGCGTAGATGACCCCGCGATTCCTGGCGCGTGAGAGATCTCCGTTGGTAAAGATGCGGTAACTCTGTGGCACGTCGTAATTCTGCCGTGTGAGATCGGGACTGATCACATCCCAGCTGTGCCCGCCGTTCGTCGTCTTGAACAACACATTGCCGGCGTAATAGAGGGTGTGCGGATCCACGGTCGAGAAAATCACGGGCGCCGTGCGAAGAAATCGGTATTTGCCGGAACGCACAGCTTCCGGGCTTATGTTCTGGACCTCGCGTGACCGCTGATCGAAGCGCGTGAGCTTACCGCCGTAGATGATGTTCGCATCGAGGGGATCCGGAGCGACGTATCCGTACTCCTCGACTCCCACCGGATTCCACTCGCGGAACGTGATCGCGCCGTAGTCCCCTCTGCTCATCGTTCCGATGGAGCCGCTCTCCTGCTGCCCGCCGTACACCCAATAGGGAATCCGATTATCCGTGATCACGTGGTAGAATTGCGCGGTGGGCTGGTTGTACCACGAGCTCCAGCTCTTCCCGCCGTTCACGGTGATCGTCGCGCCTTGATCGGCCGCGATGATCATGATCTCCGGGTTGTCGGGGTTGATCCAGATCCGGTGATAATCGTCACCGCCGGGCGCGCCCTTGATCGCGGTGAACGTCGTCCCGCCGTCGACCGAGCGGTATGTCGTGGTGTTTGCGGAGTACACCACATCGGGATTTCGCGGATCGACCTTCACCTCCGCGAAATCCGAAGCGCGGCCCCAGACCCGAACCTCGTCGTTGGTGCGCCGCCATGTCTCGCCGGCGTCATCCGAGCGGTAGATGCCGCCGAGCGTTGGCGCATCGACGGTGGCGTACATTCGCCCCGGATCGCTGGGCGCGATCGCGAACCCGATTCTGCCAAGACCCTGTGCCGCGCTCGGAAACCCCTTTCCGATCTGGCGCCACGTCGTGCCGCCGTCGGTGGACTTGAAGAGGCCGCTCAGTGGGCCGTTCCACGTAGCGTTCTCCCACGGCCCCTGCCTTCCCGCCCAGAGTGCGGCGTAAACGATTTGCGAATTCGAAGGATCGAACCCGACCTGACTCGCGCCCGTGTTGTCGTCCTTGTAGAGCACGCGCTCGAACGTCTCTCCACCGTTGGTCGATCGATAAACCCCGCGCTCGGTATTCGGCCCGTACGGATGGCCGAGCACACCGACGAAGATTTTGTTCTCGTCACGCGGGTCGACGATGACAGAGCCGATCTGCTGTCCATCGCGAAGGCCGAGGTGGCGCCAGGTCCTGCCGGCATCGACCGATTTGTAGATGCCGTCGCCACTCGAAAGGTCGGGCCGCTGAACTCCCTCGCCGCTCCCGACGTAGACCACGTTCGGGTTTGAAGGCGCGACGGCGACGTCTCCGATCGATCCTGTCGGCTGGTCGTCGAAGACGGGCGTCCACACGCGCCCGGCATCCGTGGTCTTCCAAACACCGCCGTTGTTCACTCCGATGTAGAACACGTTCGGCTGACCCCGAACTCCGGTAGCGCCAATTGTGCGTCCGCCGCGGAATGGCCCGATCATGCGCCACTCGAGACTCGAGTAGAGAGAGGGATCGAGTTTCTGCGCGCGCACCTCGATCGAGGAAGACGAGATCGCTACGAGGGCGAGAAGGACGATTTTCATTTTGGTATGCACCATTTCTGGCTCGGTGAAAAGCATTTGGCGGTGCGATCCCACAGGAAAATGCAGAGCGATAACGACGCGGGCCAGCGGGGCACGCTTCACATGGGCGGAGCGGAAGCAGCGCCGAATCTCCCGCCGAGGAACGAAAAAGTTCCCTGGATGCCTCCCCAAAACGACGCTCACCGTGGAACGGCATTTAAATTACCCATGTGCTTGCAGACCCGCCAAAGAACAGCAACCTCAGCCGTTAAATGACCATATATCGCAAGACTTTAGCTCTCGTGACACTGCTGACCGGAACAATCGGGGTGAGGGCCGCTTCCGCCCAGATCGAGCTTCCACGAACCGCGCCGACAGCCGGTAGGGACACGAGCGTCGAGGCGCGTCGGCCTCCTGAAGCGCCCCTTACGCTTCGCGCAGACCTGGGGGCACGAATCCTGATCGTTCAGCGCGGAGACAGCACGCTCAAGACGTACGCAATCGCCGTCGGACAGGACAGGTATCCGACGCCGGTTGGCACCTTCATGATCAGTAGGATCGTCTGGAATCCAAGCTGGCGACCGCCACCGGGTGCTGACTGGGCGAAGGGAAAGACTGCCACAGGCCCGGGGGATCCGAAAAATCCGATGAAGGTCGTGAAGATCTTTTTTCAGGATCCCGACTACTACATCCACGGCACCGGTGACGTCGAGAGCCTCGGCTCCGCGGCATCGCATGGATGCCTGCGAATGGATCCGAGCGAAGTCGCCGACCTGGCCAAGCTCATCATGGAGCATGGCGGGCAGCCACGAGACGAGAATTGGTTCTGGCGAATACTTCATTCGCGGAGAGAAGAAAAAGTCGTCTACCTCGACAATCCCGTCTCGCTGACTATCGTCGACTGATTCCTAGCCGGCGACCCACGGCGGAGACCGCTTCGCGGCGAGATATCCCGCGAGCGCTCCCGCGGCGAGCTTGAGAGCGGAGGCAAGCACGTACGCGAGCGGGACACCGTGGTGCCCGATGAGCGAGCCCCCGATCGAAAACGTGATCGCGCTCAGGGCCAGGACGGCGCCGTGCGCGACAAAGCGGCTCGTGAGCAGACCCATCATGAGCCGCGCGATGAGATAGGTGTAGAGCGTCCCGCCAACTATGCCAACGATTCCTCCGACCCGCGCACCGATCGCGGCGTATTCGGGATCCGACGGACCTCCCGTGAAAAAATGCATATACGACCGTGCGATCGCGATGACCGTGAGGACCGTCACGAATTCGGCGAGGAATCCATAACCCACGGCGCGGAGCCAGCGATCGCTCCGCGCCGGAATTTGGGGCGAGGTCAACCTATTTCACCGTGAACGGTATCGCGTATTCCTTGTCGTCCCATGAGAAGCGCAGTAATCCGCCGGACCCCTGGGGAACTACTCCGATCACGAATTGATCTACCGGCGGCGACACCTGCTTCGTCGTCAGCGCTACATGCGCAAAATCCCTGTTGGCGTGATAGTCGGTACCCCACTGCCCCGTCTCGCTATTGAAGATCAGCTGTGCTCCAGTCGGAGTAGGGAGCGTCCACAGCGTGTATTTGCCGGCCGGCACCACTGTGGCCCCGAATACGAGATCCTTGTCGGTGGTGAACACCGTCGCCGCGTTGGCACCGGTGCGCCAGACCTGATTCCACGGAACGACGTTGCCGAAGATCACACGGCCACGCTTGAGTGGACGGCTGTAGGCAACCATCAGGTTTGCTCCGCCGATGGTTGCTCTGACAGTGTCCGGCGGTGACATCTGCCCCATCTGGCCGCCCCTGGCGACCTCGGTCGCGGCCCAACCCTTCACCACGTTGTCGACATCAAGAGTCGGCACGCGCTGAGCGACGGTCTTGATCGTAGTCGCTCTGGCATCGACTCCGTTG
>JBGPHO010000167.1:0-5975 GCA_041484425.1 Gemmatimonadaceae bacterium | reverse complement strand
GCTGCATCCGAACGCGGCTGGTCATTCCGGTCGCCTCATGTGCGCTGACTCCAACGATTCCCCGGAAGCTGCGCCTGATGCGGACGCGCCACAGCCAGTAGAACATCGCCACGAGTACAGCCAGCGGTGGAATCACGAGCAGAGCGGGAATCCGGATCGGTTTCGGAATTACCTGTGCTTGCCCCAAAAAGAAAGAGAAGGCCGCGATCAGCAGGGCAAAACACATTCGCCACAGGTGCCTCGCAAGTCGGGGCGCGCCCCGAAGATCGCCGTATAGTGCGATCCGGAGATCGGAAGCACTGGCCAACAATGCGACTGCGCCAAAGATGGAAAGAACCGAACCGGCCACCCTGTTGCCGGTGGGGCTGCCGAGGATCTCGAAGGAAAACCTGAGACTGGCCAGGCCTATCGCCAGCGCCACCAGCATAAAACCCAGATGCAGTCGTCGCGACCCCGCGACTGTCGGTCGGAGGGTGACGAGCCCGGTGATCACCATGTAGGCCGTCAGCACTCCCCCGACCACCGAGCTGCCCTCGCGCTTGAGGACCGCGAGGAACGCCCCGATGAGCGCCATCGTGACCAGCGCATAGACGAACAGCATTCCGCTCTTGCGATGCAGCCTGCCGCCCTTCGCCGCATAGAGCGCGACAAAGCCGAACACGAGTCCCAGCACTCCGGCGATGATGTGGATGGGCAGCAACGTCGTTCGCATGGGTCACCTCGTCTGGGGCGGCGCGCTTTCGTCCGGGCTGCAGGCCTTGCTCGACCCTCAATACGGAATAACTAAGTTTTCAGTTTCAGGGAGAAAGGATCGTGGAACGATCCGCCAGGTCCGGTTCCGGGAAACCGCCGGTGACCTGCCCTCGTAGGGGTCGAAGGGGGGCGACATCAAGACTCTCTTGACGACCAGGGCCCCCGCTCTACATAGCCGTAAGTACTTAGTTATCCGTTTCCTGCCGGATCACGTGTCGGCGCGGTGCTCCCCAATAGGAAGGACGCGATAGGCATGCTCTGCATTCTTTATGTGAACGTCGTCGGCATGTGCCTCGGCTTCGCCGCTCTCCTCATCGAGCGCGCCTTGCCCGCGGCCTTTCCGCGTCGCTGGTTGTGGTCTGTCGTCCTCGTCACCTCCATTGCACTTCCCGGTTATTACCGCGCGCACCACACCTTCTCCGTCACCGATGCCCTGGAGCACCAGGCGGTGCGGGCGCCCCTGGGTCAGATGCCAGGAGCGGCTTCCTTCGGTGCATTCGACCCCGCCTGGTGGGCGCACACCGAATCGTACGACGCTGCCATCAATCGGTTCTGGCTCACCCTTTCGGCGATGCTTCTCATCTGGGGCCTGGCCAACGCGTGGCGAGTGTCGCGCCTGGTAGGCCGCGCACGCCGTGAGCGAGGAAACCCGGGCAGGCCAGGAATCGTAGATGGCGTTCCCGTCGTCGTCACCGACTCGTTGGGCCCCGCCAACGTCGGATTGTGGCGCTCGCGGGTGCTGGTTCCCCGGTGGGTGCTCGCCCTGCCGGGCACGGAGCGGCAATACGTGCTTCGTCACGAGGAGGAGCATCGGAAGGCGCATGACGCGCACCTTCTATTCGCAACGTCGCTCCCGCTGCTTCTGATGCCGTGGAATCTTGCCTTATGGTGGCAGCTGCGGCGTTTGTACCTCGCGGTCGAGATGGACTGCGACAACCGGGTGGTGGGAGCGCTCGGCGACGCGGCCGGATACGGAGAGCTGCTGCTCAAGGTGGCGGAGGCCTCGAGCCATGGTCTGCGCCTCCAGCCGGCTCTGCTCGGAGGGAAGGGGATGCTGGAGCGCCGGCTCACCGAGCTCCTCGCACCAGCGCCGCGCCATGTTCAACGCTTCCTGGCCGCCGCCGCCGCGTGCGCGCTCCTCTTTCTGGCGCTCACGATGCCGCACCCCGTACTTTCGAGGGGATCCCACGCGCATGTCACGCTGACATCGGGCGCTACGACAACAGCCGCACTAAACTCTCAACGTTGACGAACCTCCATCTGACCCAGCGCGAGCTGGACATAATGAGTGTGCTCTGGGAGCGCGGCGAGGCGACGGTGACCGAAGTCCGGAACCGCGTCGACCCGGACCTGGCGTACACGAGCATCTCCAGCATGATTCGAACACTCGAGATGAAGGGCTACGTTTCGCACCGGCGCGGCGAGGGGAAGACGCACGTCTACTTTCCCGTGATCAAACCCGAGGCAGCTGGAGAATCAGCGCTCGGCCGAGTGCTGGACAAGATCTATGGTGGGTCGCCAATCAAACTTCTCGCTCATCTCGTGCAGCAACAGCGGCTGTCCCCAAAGGAGCTCGAGCGCATGCGCGACCTGTTGAAGCGCGCGCCGAAGCGGCCGAAGAAATGATCGTACACGTGATCGACGGCACCTACGATCTTTTTCGCCACTTCTACGGCCAGCGCAGCTGGAACGAAGGTAAGGACAAGCCCTTCGGCGCGGTTGCAGGTGTGCTGCACTCGGTGCTGGAGATGGTCGAGACAGGCGCGACCCATATCGGCGTCGCCACCGACCACGTGATCGAGTCGTTCCGCAACGATCTGTGGCCGGACTACAAGACGGGAGAGGGAATCGATCCCGTGCTCAACGCGCAATTCCTTCCGCTCGAGGATGCGCTCGCTGCGATGGGGGTTGCAGTCTGGCCAATGATCGAGCTCGAGGCTGACGACGGTCTTGCTTCGGCCGCACGACTCGCTGCGGAAGATGAGCGGGTCGAGAAAGTCTGCATCTGGGCGAATGACAAGGATCTCGCTCAGTGTGTGCGCGGCGATCGCGTGGTGCAGATCATTCGTAAGGGCATGCAGGTCCGAAATGCCGAGGCGGTGCGCGCGAAGTTCGGAGTCGAGCCGGCACTCATTCCGGATTTTCTTGCCCTCGTCGGGGATGCGCAGGATGGCTACCCCGGCATCCGCGGAATCGGTCGCACCACCGCCGCGAGTCTCCTGAACAAGTACGGACCGATCGAGTCGTTTCCTCCAGAAGCATTGGGAGCCGAGCGCCAGCGCGCGCTTCTGTTCAAGTCACTGGCCACGTTGAGAACTGATGCGGCACTCTTCGTCAATGTCGATGAAGTGGAATGGAGAGGGCCAACGGCCGCATTTGCGGATTGGGCGACGCGGATTGACGACAAGCGCCTGTTGCCGCGCGCGGAGGCTGCGATTGGTGTACGAGATCGGCGGCCCACAGTTGCTCATCGCGACGAGCAACTGGTTAGCGAATCGGCACCGCCGAGCTGAGGGTCGAGACGCCGTTCTCGTCGAAGCCTTCGATCGCTACCCAATAGGCCTGACCGACCGTGAGCGCTCGGAGCTCCAGCGTCGTCCCCTGGTCAGCGAAGCGCTGGTAGGTCTGATACAACTTCGAGGGCGAGATACCCCAGCGCACATTGTAGCCGACGATTCCCGGCACCGCCTGCCAGGAGATGATCGCATTGCGCTCGTCGCGATCGCGACGGGCGGTCAGACCCGCCGGCGTTGCGGGGCGGGGTCCGTCACCGTTGCCGAAGACGCGGACATCGCTGATGGCGAGATTCGCTGCGCCGACGTGGATGTGCTCATACCGTACAAAGCGCGCGCGCATTGGCGCGGAAAGCTCGATGTACGCGTTGGGACGGTCGCGTTGCTCGCGCGAAAGATCGGCAACAGTTCTCCATTGCCGTCCATCAGGGGATGCGCTCATACGGAACCGCGTGACAACCGTCGAGTCCGTGCCGTAAAGCCCCGACTTGTAATCGGCGTAGTTCACCTGGATCGCCTTCACTTGGTAGGCGCGACCGAGATCGACCGTGAGCGATTCTCCGGGCCGATTCTGACCCGCGACCCAGAAGGTGCGCGGGTTTTCGTCCGTCACATTGCTCGCGGGAAAACTGTCGCGCGCTGAAGAAGCAGTCACTCCTTTGCGGTACGACAGAAGCATCCAGCCGGTGAAGAGCTCGTCGCTCTTGCGATACACTTTGGTCGGCAGCCAGTGGGGCAAATCACCAAAGCGCGTGTCAACGAACATCTGGCCGTCGCCGTCGAAGCCCGCCGGGTGGAGACCGATGCGCCGCTCGAAGTTCCAGTTGACCGCGATCCACGGCGTGCCCGTGTTCCACCAGTTGCCGTACACATCCTGGAACGTGTTGCCGTGCCCGGCGCCCTGCACGAATCCGCCGGGTTTGTACGCCACCGGATTGTACGGCGCGTAGGTGAATGGACCGAGTGGATCGTTGCCGACGTAGACACCCGTGGCGTACACGTTGTACTCGGTGCCGGGCGCGCCGTATTGCAGATAGTATCGTCCGCCATGCTTCGTCATCCACGAGCCTTCTATGAATGGCTTTATCGTGGAGTCGCGGTGATCCTGACCGAATCGCTCCCAGCCGTGCTTCTCCGGCTCGAGCCCAAACAACCAGTGCGGCGTCCCTTTGTACGCAAGACGCTTCGTCTTATCGAGCTCGATGACGTTCAGCGGATAGACGTTGGACGAGTTCCAGTAGAGGAACCAGCGCTCCGTGTCCGGGTCGTAAAAAAATTGCGGATCCCAGGGACCTGGTTGCACCGAGTCCGGCTTTGCGAACACGCCCGGCTCGTACTGCCGCGCCATCGGCAGCCAGGGCAACAGCCGATTGTAAAACTCGACGCGCCCCGTTGCCGGCTTGGTCAGCATCAGGATCGGGAGCGGGCTGGTGGTACTCGGCAGAACGTAGATCGTGTCGCGCACCGACAACACGGCCGGGGCGACGATGTCCGTCAGCGGCCAGCGCGACGGAGTGATGTGTTGCCAGGTGCCAAGATCGCGCGAGCGCCAATAACCGTCGCCGATGGTCTCGAAGAGATAGTACTCACCGCGCTGCACGACGATGACGGGATCAGCGCCCGAGCGATACGAGATGCCTTCGTTGTGTTGCTCGAAGTTGTAGCGGTAGTCGATGTCGATCGGGTTGGCGTACGTGCGCTGTTGCGGCGCCTGCGCCGAGGCGTTAGTGGCGGCGATCAACAGGGCGAGCAGTCCCGCGGCAACGTATCGCACGATAGGCCGGGCACCTCTTCGGTTGTTTGTAGTCATGAAGTTTTCATCGCAGCATCAAGTAGGCGAAGTGTCTCCTCGTCGGGTCGACCGTTGAAGTACTTCTCGAGCAGCTGCTCGAAGACTCCCTCGTCCGACACGCGGGCGAACAGCGTTGCACAGGAGCGCAGCTTCATGTCATCCGGCGATCCAAACATTTCGAGTGCCGAGCGTCCAATGATGCTCTGCACGACCGCGGCACATTCCAGCAGCCGCGGACCCAGGACGGGATGATCGAGATATGCCCGGCCCTCGGCTGCACTTTTTATGGAGTATCGATGCGACATCGCGCTGTGCCCAAGACCCTCCATTTGCGGGAAGATATACCACATCCAATGTGATCGCTTCCTGCCGTCTCGAAGCTCCGACAGCGCCTGGTCATAGTCCGCTGCCTGGGCCCGCACGAACCGATCGAGATTGTATGGATCGCTCAATGGACCTCGTGTCTTCCGAAAAAGCAGTTCAGCATGACCGGCGAAAAGATGCACTCGATCCACGCCGGCTCGCCAAATCGCCATATCTTTTGCCTTGCTCCACGCTTCGCACGACGATCTCTCTGGCAAACGCGACGATGGCAACGGTAGAATCCGTGGAAGTGCTGACGATCGACGGGCGCGAGGTCCGCATCAGCAATCCGGACAAGGCCTATTTCTCGCGCGACGTCAAGCTCTCCAAGCTCGACGTCGTCCGGTATTACCTCTCGGTCGCGAGCGGAGCCGTCGCCGGAATCCGTGACCGGCCAAGCATGCTCAAGCGCTTCGTAGACGGGGCCGAGCAGGCTCCCTTCTATCAGAAGCGTGCACCAGACAACCGGCCGCATTGGCTGAGGACCGTCACTCTCTCCTTTCCGTCGGGACGCACCGCCGAAGAAGTAGTCGTCGACGACGCGGCCGGCCTCG
>JBGPHO010000166.1:0-5983 GCA_041484425.1 Gemmatimonadaceae bacterium | reverse complement strand
CGTCGTCCAGGTGAGTGAGGTCGCCCATTTCAGCGTCGCGGACAGAACACGAATCAGCTTCGAGGCGATGAGCTGGGGGCTGACGTTTCCGTCGGCGTAGGTTTGCGCCTTGAGAACCGCATCGACCGCGCGGGCCGCGGACGCGGCGGCGGAGACATCCTTCCTGTGAAGCGCGTCACGCGCGCGCTCACCCAGCAGCTCGACCAGCGCTTCGAGCGTGTCGGCGAAGGCGCCGCGCGCACCCGCGGATCCCTGCGAAAGCGCAGTGGAATAAACCACCGACTGACGCGCGCCCGTTGCGGCATCGACGATTTTGCGCGCGTTGATCGTCGCCCTCGCGTCGATCTCACCTGTCAGGAGTCTTCCCGGCGCGCCCGCGGCCGCGCGCACGCGCTCGGCCGTGGTCATCTTCGCCTTGGCGTCGAGCGCTTTCCTGACGACCGGATTCTCCACGAAAGCGCGGACTGCACTGTCCTGGACGAGTGGCACCCGGACCGCCACGACGCGCGAGCGGATGGTTGGCAAGAGCGCTCCCGGCTCGCTCGATGTCAGGATGACGGTCGTGTCGGCGGGCGGCTCCTCGAGCAGCTTGAGAAACGCGTTCGCCGCCATGTCCGCGCCTTCCTGCGGGACCATTCGCTCAGCGTCGCCGAGGATGAAAACCTTTCGATTTCCCATCGCCGGTGAGATGGCCGCCCTCTGAACGAGGGAGCGAACAGTCGCGACATATATCCCTTCCGTCCCGGATGGAGCCGCGTAGAGCCCGCTTGCCGCTGCGCGATCCGCGGTGGCTTCGGCGTAGTCGTCACGCACCTGCTCGAGATCGGGATCGGAGTCCTTGAGCCGGGGCCGGGGAAAGATCCAGTGCAGATCCGGGTGCGTCAGCTCGGCAACGTAGCGGCAGGTCTTGCATGCGCCACATGGCGAGTCCGCCTCGGTGCAAAGGAGGCGCTGGGCCAGCCAGAGGGCGAGACGCTGCTTGCCGACTCCTCGCGGCCCCTGGAGCAGCAGGCTCGCCGGCAGCGTACCAGCGCGAATGCTCTCGCCGAGCCGCTCGCGCAGCTGTTCATGTCCGTAGAGGTCGACGATCGGCACGTCGAAATATGGTCACAGCGGTGTCTTGGGTCAGGTGCCTTGCCATGTTCCGGCGCTGGCACATTTTCTGACCTGCATGAGAAGCATCGGTCCGGACGTCAACCGCAACAGGAGATCGTAATGCCCAGCCAGCTCAAGGGGCGCAAAGTCGCATTCCTCGCCACCGACGGGGTGGAGCAGGTGGAGCTCACCGCGCCCTGGAATGCGCTGAAGCAGGCGGGGGCTGACGTAGTGCTCGTTTCCGACAAAGCGGGCGAGATCCAGGCGATGAACCGCGACGCGAAGGGAGAGAAGTTCCACGTGGACGTCGAGGTATCCAAGGTGACCGCCCGGGATTTCGACGCCCTGGTGCTCCCGGGTGGAGTTGCCAATTCCGACAAGCTCCGCACGGACAAAGTGGCAGTGAGCTTCGTCCGCGAGTTCATGCAGCTGGACAAGCCTGTGGCGGCGATCTGCCACGGCCCCTCGCTGCTGGTCGAAGCCGACGCTGTCCGCGGAAGGACGATCACGTCTTGGCCCAGCCTCGAGACCGACGTCAGGAACGCGGGCGGGGCGTGGGTGGATAAGCAGGTGCAGGTCGATCAAAAGCTCCTGACGAGCCGAAGGCCCGACGATCTGCCCGCTTTCTGCGCAAAGCTGGTGGAGCTTCTGGCCGACGCGATCGACGAGCGGCGCCTGGACAAGATGGTGGAGCAAAGCTTCCCGGCCAGCGACCCGTTGCCCGGACCGATTGCTCTGGGGTAGGAGGGGCAGGGACAGGTCAGAAAGGAGCCCTGCTTTGCACCGCAAAGTACTTGACAACCGTCAAATCAACCCATAATTTCGAACTCATGGCATCGGTCACACCCCTTCATCACGCTCCAGCGTCCGAACCGCCCGCGCTGCACGTTCGCGCGATGGACAACCTGGCTTTCATCCGCGATACGATGGAGGCGGCAGGCTCCTTCACGGCAGTCTCGGGGTGGGGAATGGTGGCGGTCGGAATCATCGCCACCGTCGCGGCCACGATCTCCTACGCGCAACATTCGGTGCTCAGGTCGATCTACGTCTGGATCGCGGCGGCTATTCTCGCTCCCGCCGTGATGCTATGGGCAATCGTGCAAAAGGCTCGGAGAGCACACGTGCCATTGCTCTCGGGACCCGGCCGCAAATTCATTCTCAGCTTTTCGCCGCCCATGCTCGTGGGCGCCCTTCTGACGATCGTCCTTTACCGCGCTGGTGTCGTCCAGGCGATTCCCGGGATGTGGCTCCTCCTATATGGGACCGGGGTGGTGGCGGGTGGCGCCTTTTCGGTGAGAGTCGTGCCGGTAATGGGGATTTGCTTCATGCTCGCCGGGACTATCGCTGTTTTCACTCCGGCATCGTGGAACGACTGGATCATGGCCGCGGCGTTCGGCGGTCTTCACATCGCTTTTGGCATTCCGATCGCTCGGAGGCATGGTGGCTAAGCACGGAACCGCGCGTGACGACCGTCGCCCAACGGTGGGAGACTTGCGCACTGTCCGCGGGAAATCGGACGCGGGCCCGGCCGCATCGCGAGCCGACTCGCTCGACCGGCTCATTCACGAGCGCCTGCGCCTCGGCATCGTAAGCGCGCTTGCCGTCAATGATTCGCTCAGCTTCAGCGATCTCAAGAAGCTGATGAAGACGACGGACGGCAATCTCAGCGTGCACGCCCGGAAGCTCGAGGAAGCAGAGTACATCGCGTGCACCAAGTCGTTCGAGGGGCGGATGCCGAAGACGGAGTACCGGCTGACCGCCGCGGGGCGGCGCGCGCTCGAGCGTTACCTCGATCACATGGAAGCGCTCATTCGCGCCACGCGGGAGCGCTGACAAAGTGCCACACCCACACCACGCAATGAAGCACACGCACGCCCGCCCGGCGCAGCCTTCGCCGGCGCAATCCGGAATTCACGTCGCGATCATCATGGACGGCAATGGACGCTGGGCTAATGCACGCGGGCGTCCACGCACCGCCGGCCACATTGCCGGCGCGCGCGTCGTGCGAAAGATCGTCGAAGCCGCTCCCGACAGCGGGATCGGGATGCTGACGCTGTACGCGTTCTCGGCTGACAACTGGGCGCGCCCCTCGCGCGAAGTCGCGCTTCTAATGAGGCTCTTCCGACGCTACCTGGTGGCCGAGACGGACCGGTGTGTAACGAACGACGTGCGCATGCGCATCATCGGACGTCGCGACCGCATTCCGGCCGAGCTGCTTCGCGCGATCCATGCCGCCGAAGACGCGACCAAACATGGAACGCGACTCGATCTGCGCATTGCGGTCGACTACTCTGCGCGCGACGCAATGGTGCGCGCAGCGGAGCTGCTCAGTGGCGGCAAGAGCATCACACGCGAGGATCTTTCGCGAGCTATGTCCGACGTCTATCACTGGAACGGTGAGTGCCGCGACGTCGACCTTCTTATCCGCACGGGCGGCGAGCAGCGTCTGAGCGATTTCCTTCTCTGGGAATGTGCCTACGCCGAGTTGTACTTCACCGATCGCCGCTGGCCGGATTTCACCGCGGCTGACCTTCAAAGCGCGGTGAACGAGTTCCACTCCAGGGAGAGAAGGTTCGGCACTGTACCTGCCGCTGCGGCTGGTTGAGTCTGAGCTGGTTCTGCCTTCGCCTGGCATCCACAGAACCGAGGCAGGGAGCCGTAAGCTGACCCAAGCTGATCGCTGGGAGCTTTTCCGGCTGAGTCCGTCACTGACAAGTTAAGAGTCCCTAAACCGACCTAACGCTACTGGGTCAAGGTGAAGGCCCCACGGTCCATGAGCCCTCGACCCCATAACGCCTGTATGAAGGCTCCCAGCGATTAGCGTGGTTTGCTGGCAGCCCACTGCATCAGTATTGAGGATGCCCGCCGCCGAGCCGCGATCTAAACGAAGCTCTTAACGACGAGCCGGAATACCCGTCTAACTGTTCAGCCGCAGCATTCCCGCGCGCGGCGCTCAACAGTTGTGGAGGGTTCAAAATGTTGTCAGTTCGTACCTTGGCGCTCGGCGCCTTGATGATCGTTGGTGTGGCTGGCGTCTCAGCTGGCCAGTCTACCACTCCGCCCTCGCGCGGACATGGTTCCAGCGAAATGCAGGGTCGCAGAGGCCCCGGTCGTGGCGAGTTCGGTCGTGATCTCAATCTGACCGAAGCGCAAAAGGCGCAGATCAAGACGATCCGCGCGAAGTACCAGCCGCAGAACGAAGCGCTCCGCACCCAGGCAAAGCCGTTCATGGATGCCGCCCGCGCAGCTCGCCAGAAGGGCGACACCGCCGCGGCGCGCAGCAACATGGAAAAGGCTCGCCAGGTGATGCAGGGTGGCCAGTCAATCCGCACTCAGGAAAACGCCGAGATTCGCGCCATCCTGACGCCTGATCAGCAGGCGAAGTTCGACGCTCGCCAGAAATCAATGGCTGAGCGTGGAAAGGGCGGACACAAAGGCTTGGGCAAGAAGGGCAAGACCGCCCCGGCAGTAAAGTCGTAATCAGTAGCGACTCTCACTAATCAAAGAGCCTCCGGCGCTGAAAAGTGCCGGAGGCTCTTTGCATCCGCGGCAAGGCTATCCTCGCATCGCCGCAAAAACTAATTTTGCGAGGACGGAACTCGTTCAGCCCGATTGCGCACGCGCCGCCCCGGCGCGAGGTAACTGATCAATGGCATCTGAAGTCGTCCAGCTCACGCGCCGCGGTTTCGGCCAGACATCGCGCCGCGACGCGTGGTGGGCTCAACCGCTCGCAGTCTTCATCGTGCTCACCAGCTTTGTCGTGTACGCGACGTGGGCGGCGTTTCAAAATAAGTTCTACGCCTTCGGGAACTACCTCTCGCCGTTCTACTCGCCCCTGCTGTTCTCCGATTCTCCCCACGCGTGGATCCACGGCGGCCGGCCATCCTGGATCCCCGAGTTCCTTCCATTCTCACCGGCTCTTCTCATACTTCCCTTTCCCGCCGGTTTCCGGCTCACCTGCTACTACTACAGGGGAGCGTACTACAGGAGCTTCTGGGCCGATCCCCCGAGCTGCGCCGTGGGCGAGCCGCGCACGAGTTATCGCGGTGAAAGATTCTTTCCTCTCGTTATTCAGAACATTCACCGCTACTTCCTCTACGTGGCGCTTGTTTTTCTCGTCATCCTGTCCAGCGACGTGTACAAGGCGATGTGGTTCTTCGACGGGACTACGGGCCGGCAGAATTTCGGAATCGGCTTGGGGACGATCATCCTCGCCGTCAATGTCATTCTGCTCGGCGGCTACACGCTGGGATGCCATTCGCTCCGGCATCTGGTGGGCGGCTATCTCGATCAGCTGTCACGAGCGCCCGTCCGGAAAAAAGCCTACGACTGTGTCAGCTGCCTCAATCGCGGCCACATGCGCTGGGGCTGGCCCAGCCTGATCTGGGTCGCGTTCACCGACGTGTTCATCAGACTCTGCGCCATGGGCATCTGGCACGATGTGAGGCTTTTCTAGGTGGCGGAATACCAGAGACACGAGCACGATGTGCTCGTAATCGGCGCCGGAGGCGCGGGGCTGCGCGCCGCAATCGAGTCGGCGCACAACGGAGCGTCGGTGGGCCTCATCTGCAAGTCGCTGCTGGGCAAGGCGCACACAGTGATGGCGGAGGGAGGAATCGCCGCCGCTCTCGCAAACGTCGACGAGCGCGACAACTGGATGGTCCATTTCGCCGACACAATGCGGGGCGGCCAGTATCTCAACAACTGGCGCATGGCGGAGATTCACGCGAAGGAGGCGCCCGACCGCGTAAGAGAGCTCGAGGCGTTTGGCGCCGTGTTCGACAGAACCGCGGATGGCCGGATTCTCCAGCGCAACTTCGGCGGGCACAAGTATCCGCGCCTCGCGCACGTGGGCGATCGCACCGGGCTCGAGATCATCCGGACTCTG
>JBGPHO010000165.1:0-5989 GCA_041484425.1 Gemmatimonadaceae bacterium | reverse complement strand
GTGACGACCTGGGAGGAATTCCGGCAGACTTCAATGGAAGAAGTGTTCGAGCTCGGCGATCATGCACGAGGCCAGCTGGTGCACTTTCTCACGTCGGCGCCGGAGAAGGAGCTCGATCGCGTGCTGACGTTTCAGACTCTCACCGCCGGCACGGTCTCAGCCGGCAAGCACAAAATCGCGTCGAATATCCTCCTGCACGACATCAGGCACTGGGGCCAGATCGCGACGGTGCTACGACAAAACGGGTTCGCCGATCAGTGGCCGCACGACCTGCTCCTCAGTAGCGTCGAGATGTAGAAGACCGCGAGCCACGTCCGCCAGGGGCCGGCCACTGACGCGTTGCACCACGCGTCTCTATCCTTCGAGTCTGCACAAATGCGACTCGGAGAAGGTATGAGTGAAAGTGAATGGCGTGTCCTCGCCACGTATGCCTCGGGCTTCGAAGCGGATCTCGCGATGGCACAGCTGGAAGCGGCTGAGATCCCAGCCGTGCGCGACAGCAACGACAGCGTGGGCATCTTCGGGCCCGGCTTTCAAGGGGTGACCGCCCGGGGCTTCACGGTACGCGTGCCCGCCGCCTCGCTTGAGGATGCGCGCGCGGCGGTGACTCTCGCCGACGGGCGTTAGATAGCAGGCAGGCACTCATGAAGTGTCACATGGGTTCGTGACGCCGGCTCTAGCCGTTCCTGGATGCGTGTGCGGCGCGATCGTGCTAACGTACTGGAACCGAACCAGGCGCTCATTAAAGGAAGAGGAGATGGCAGACGTCACGATTGAAGTTCGCAAGAATAGCTCGTACAGAGTGTACGGCGACGTGAATCTCGTCGATCACGAGGGCAATCCGATTGCCATTCCAGAGGGCAAACGGAAGTTCTCTCCAGAAGGCAAAACGTGGATATCGCTCTGCCGCTGCGGTGGCTCAGTGATGAAACCGTTCTGTGACGGGACACACAGCCGCATTGGATTCATCGGCGCCGAGGAAGCGGTCCAGAAGGTTGACGCTACTCCCCCATTGCCTTGATCAGCACGCGCTTGGGACGCTGGCCGTCCCACTCGCCATAAAACACGCGCTGCCACGGACCAAAATCGAGTTTCCCCCTCGTAACGGGCACAATTACTTCGTGACCGACCGCCAGCGAGCGAAGATGCGCCGCCGCGTTGTCCTCGCCGGTGCCGGTGTTGTGCCGATAGTCGTCGGGTGACCACGGCGCGATTCTGTTCTCGAGCCAATCCAGAATGTCCTTCCACAAACCGGGTTCGTGATCGTTCACGAATACCGACGCCGAGATGTGCATCGCCGACACGAGAACCATTCCTTCGGTGACTCCCGCCGCCGCCCGGCATTTCTCGACTTCTTCGGTGATGTCGATGATCTCCTGCCGCTTCTCCGTGTTGAAGGTCAGGTACGTCGTGTGAGTGTTCACGCCGGCTGACTCTTCCCGAGCAGCTTCGCGTGCCACGAATCACCGACGTTGAGCTCGAAGCGCGCCCTCCATTCGCCCAGCGACGTCACGGTTGGATCGAAGACATGAGTGTCGGGAGCGATTTTCCCTTCCACCCCGAGTGCCGTGAACTCTTCCCGGTCGACGGACTCAATGGCCCCCTTTTCGTTACGGAAGAAGATGAGGCCGCTGGTGACGAGACTCGCTCCGAGCCTGGGCTCGAGCGCCTTGAGCGTTCGGAAGAGCCCGTCAATCGAGCATCCAGATGCGCCCGCCGTCGATTGATCGACAGCGATTGTGAGGAAGCGACCATACTTCCAATCTTTGCCGACGGTTAACGGAGCACCGTGCGCTTTCCACTCCGGAAGGAAACGGTCGACTTCCTTCAATAATGTGTCGGACGCACGCGCATCCAGTGTGCGGTCGCTGCCGAACACCCAGGTGCGGGCGTTGTCAGGCAGCCCCTCGATTTTCACTAACGGCATAAGCACCCTCTCATAGACAATACCCGTTCACCACGAACCAGCAACGGGTGTAAGGCGAGTTCTTGAAGAAATCGAGCAGCTTTTCAGCGACTTTGGTCTCACCACTCTGTGAAGGATGCGTGCCGTCTTCCTCGAAATCGGTCCGCTCCCACGCGAGCCCGTCGGAACGCGGCGTCGCTCCGTTCGCCCACATGTACGGTCCCCACAATATCAATGGAGCTGCTTTCTTGGTGTAGTTCAATGTTCCGGCACGGGGATTGGCCGGCAGTCCACGCATCTCGTTGATCTGCGACTCGATCGCCCACTTTACGGAGAACCCGCTCTCGTACGCGTACGGCTCGGGATTCAGATCGGTCGTCGCATACCCGCCATAGATGCGGCTCGATAGAAACACGAGGCGGAGATACGGATAACGAACGCGCAGCGCGCGCAGAACCTGACCCAGATTCGTGAGAAGGACGTTCGCATCCGCGCTGTCGGCGGGGGCAGGAGCGGGATGAATGCTGTCCGCCTTTACAAACAGTGATATCGAAGGCTTCTGATCATCCAGCTTGACCCACACCACCTGGACCTGATTCTCGCTCAACCCGAGCGGCGCGAGACGCGCAACCTTGATGCGATCGTAGCTGGGAGAGGTGGGCGACGTCCACGCCGGAGCATCCTGACCGTCCGCCGCCCCGTTCACGATCACCATCGTGTAGTGGTTCACACCCGGGTCCACCGCCGCTTTCCCCATGAATGTCCACGGCGCGCAGGGCGGACCCGAGTTTTGCGAGCACCATTCCTGCGTTGCGTTCGACATTCCGATCGAGAGCAGCACGAACTTCCCGAACGGACTCTCGTCGCCATTCACATCGAGCGGCTTGATCGAGTTCCGCCGGGCACGTGCGGCGGAATCGTGGTCGGCGGGGGGCTGGTTGATTCCACCCGGATATATCCCGCCGGCATTTCCGTAGTATGTTCGCGCCAGCAGATCCGTCAACGGAATTCTTACCGTGTCGGTTGGTGGCCCGACGACCACAGGCTTCGGAGGCGGCGGTGGGGGAGGAGGCGCAGCGCACCCGATCAGCGCGCTCGCGAACGCAAGACCAACCAGCGTGCGACGTCTGGCCCGCATTACTTACTGAATTTCTGCGGCCTTTACTCTCTTTCGCTCCAGCAGAGCCCGTACTTTTGCTTCCCTCGCGGCCTCGGCTGTGGAACGCTCGCTCTCCATGTGCAGCTCGAGCGCCTTCCAGGTCGCCTCCGTGGGCTCCGCATACGCGATCAACACGACAGACAGGTTGTCATTTCGACTGACGAGCATCTCCTTGTCGAGAGCGATGACCGCGTGCGTGTGGTCGTCGGCAAGGATCATCGTGCGTCTCGTTCGGTGAAGAACGGCGGGGTATGCCGGCGTGCTCGCGGTGATGCTGAGATTCTCGATCGGACGGAACGCACCGCTGCGCTCCTGCAAGTACCTGCTGTCCGCCTTCACTACGACCTTGACCGCCATCCCTTCTCTCCAGCGCGAATGTCCTCCCTCAATCTACACCAGTAGCGCTTCGCGTGACTCAGCCGTTGGCGTAGAGGTCGTCACGCGTGAGAGGAATGTTCGAATGCCCGTGCGCATCGGGCTTCGCCAGCAGCGTCTGGATGACGTTGATCGCCGCCTTCGTGAACGCGTTGGCGGAGGCGGACATGTAGAGCCTCCAGACGCGGAAAGTGTGATTTCCGACGAGCCCAATCGCCTCGTGGCTTTTCTCCTCCAGCGATCGCACCCAGTGCCTCAGAGTCATCGCGTAGTGCTCGCGCAGACTCTCCACATCACGAACTTCGAAGCCCGCGGCTTCGGCGGCGGCGATGACATCGTCGGTCGCAGTGAGCTTTCCGTCCGGGAAGACATAGGTGTCGATGAACGCGTCGGCCCTCCAGAGCTTCTTGAAGATCTGCTCGCTTGGCGATTTCGGGCGCGCCTCGCCGAGACTCACGATGCCGTGATTCAGGAACAGTCCTCCTGGCTTGAGCGCACGGAATGCGGAGTCGAAGTACACAGGCAAATGGGTGAGTCCGACGTGCTCGATCATTCCCACGCTGGCGATCTTGTCGAAGGCATCTCCGGTCGTGAGCGTACGATAGTCACGGATCTCGACGCAGCACCGGTCGCCGAGCCCTGACTCCGCGATGCGCTCCTTCGCGAACGCCGTCTGATTCGGACTGAGCGTGATGCCGGTCGCATCCACTCCGTAGTGCTCGGCGGCGTGCATAACGAGACCGCCCCAGCCGCACCCTATGTCGAGCAGGCGCTCTCCGGGCTTTAGACGAAGCTTCCGGCAGATCAGATCCAGCTTCGCTTCCTGCGCGACATCGAGCGAATCTTCCTGCGAACGGAAGTAAGCGCACGAATAGACCATCCGCCTGTCGAGCCAGAGCTTGTAGAAGCTGTTGCCAACGTCGTAATGAAAATGAATCGCCGCGGCGTCGCGTACTGGGGTGTGCCGCGGTCCGAGTTTTCTCGCCCGCTCGGGGAACCGGGCATTGGCCAGATCATCGTCGGCCGTGCCCGGGAGCCGCAGCACCAGGCCGACCAGCCGCGCCATCGCCAGAGGTGAGCGAAGCCTGTCGCCGATCATTTCAGCCAGATTGGATGCGGCTTCCATGCTGCCCTCGATCTCCGTGTCTCCGCTGATGTAGGACTCGACGATGGAGAGTTCGTTCGGAGGTAGCAGCATTCTGCGGAGCGACGCCGGCCGGTTGAGGACGAGCGTGAACGGCGGGCGCGGGTCATTCCCGCGATCGATCGAGCCGTCCCAGAATTTCACATCGAACGTTCGACCCCGGGACTCGCCGAACAGCGCCTCTAGCACGACGCGACAGCGTGACAGCGCATCGTCATAAGACCGCGATTGCGCGGTCTGCTCGGCGATTGAAACAAGCGCGTCCGGCAATCAGCCTCCCGAGCGGGGCGCGGGCTTAGGCGTGTCGAGAAGCCGCCACATGTACCACGACCCGACGGTGCGATACGGCGCCCACTTGGCGCCGATTTTCTTCACCCGGTCCGGTGTCGGAAGCTTCCGCAAGCGATACGCCCTCTGAATGCCCTTCTGCACGCCCAAATCCAGGTCCGGTAATACGTCGGGCCGGCCCAGCCTGAACATCAGGAACATCTGTGCCGTCCAACGGCCGATGCCCTTAACCGATGTGAGCGCCGCGATGATTTCTTCGTCGCTCAGCTCATGAAGCGTCTCGATCGGCAATTCTCTCAATGCAACACGGGAGCCAAGATCTTTCAGGTACGCGGATTTCTGCCGCGACAGCCCGATCGAGCGTAGCTGCTCGTCTGATGTGGATACCAGTTCGGCCGGGAGCGGCGTTCTCCCGCCGTAGAGGCCCTGGAAGCGTCCGTGAATCGTTCCAGCGGCTTTCCCAGATAGCTGCTGAAAAACGATAGAGCGGCAGACGGCATCGAAATGAGAGCCGGCGCTCGCCGGCCACCCCTTGTAGCTGCCGACCTTGTCGATCACCTGAGCCAGGGCAGGATCGACCTTTCTGAGGTGCGCGACGGCTTTCCGGCCGAACGCGCTGGAACCAGCAGATTTCATTCTTGCCCGTCAGTGGTAGAGGCTCGCGATTGAGCCGCAGCTCGATCAACGTCGTAGTGAACGGACAAAAGAATTTTATGCCCGTATCGGCAAATATACGGGCCGTGAGCGACCCCCGTCCCGCACCCCTGGAAACTCTATATTTGTGACGATGAAGCCGCCACCACCGACAAAAGAGCCGACGCAGATGCCGGCGCCGCCGGTACAGTCGCCGCCCCACCCGCCGCGGCCGGTCTCCGACATGTCGCCGGCCGAATTCCGGAAGCACGGTTATGCCGTGATCGACTGGATAGCGGACTACCTGGGCGCGCCGGAAAGATGGCCCGTGCTGCCTGCGGTCCGGCCGGGCGATGTGCGCCGAACCCTACCAAAATCGCCGCCTGAGCGGGGGGAGTCGATGGATGAAATCCTCGGCGATTTTCAGCGGCTCATCGTTCCCGCGACGACCCATTGGAATCATCCTGCATTCATGGCGTACTTC
>JBGPHO010000164.1:0-6000 GCA_041484425.1 Gemmatimonadaceae bacterium | reverse complement strand
CAGGTAGATCGCCGCGGCGGCGAAGACGAGTGGAATGCTGCCGAGCATCGGGATGTGGAAGACGAACCGCGCCACCAGCATTCCGAGCGTCAGCTCGATCAGCGCGATGATCCAGAATGGAATCAGTTTGGCGGCCATGAATACGGTCTGGGATAACGGCGTTACGCTCAGCTGATCGAGCGTCCCAAGCTCCTTCTCGCGGACGATGTTCATCGCCGCCATCAGCGAGCCGACCACCGTCACGAGCTGCACGAGAATCCCCGGCACCATGTAATCGCGGTAGTTGAGATCGGGGTTGTACCACCCGCGCGCGCGAACTTCGATGGGTTGAGCGCGCATCGACGCGCCAGATCCCGTTCCGCGGGATATCGACGCGGTACGAACCAGTGGCGTCAGCTCGGACTCGAGCTCATTCGCGTACGCGCCGATGATCTGGGCCGCGTACGACTGCGTTACTCCCGCCGCCGCGCCATCCTCGGCGTTCAATACCAGCTGCACCTGGGCGGTGCGGGTGCGCACGATGTCGTGCTCGAAATCAGCCGGAATGCCGAGAATCATGTCGGTCCTGCGCTCGAGCATCCACTGGTCGCCGACATCGTACGATGGCGACGAGCCGACGACAGCGAAGCGACGCGACGACTGAAGCCTGTCGACGAGCCCGCGCGACGTCTCGCTGTGATCCCGATCTACGACGTACATCCGCGCAGTTTTCACCTCGAACGTCGCAGCGTTGCCGAGCAGGAGAAGCTGGATGATCGGCATGAGCATGAGCTGGGCTACCATGAAACGGTCGCGGAAGATTTGGAGAAACTCCTTCCGAAGCAGATAACGAAGTGTCTGCACGGCTACTCCATCCGTGGCTTGAAGCTTCGCATCGCAACCGCGAGCAGGAGTAAAGCCATGAACGACAGTACCAGCGTCTCCTGCCACAGAATCGTGAGTCCGACGCCCTTCAGCATTATTCCGCGCGCGATCACGATGAACCAGCGGGCCGGCACGATATAAGTGACTGGCTTGAGCCACGCGGGCATGCTCGCGACTGGGAAGATCATTCCCGACAGCAGCGCGTTTGGCAGCATCGTCACCAGCATCGCGGTCAGCATAGCCGCCCGCTGCGACGATGTACGCGCGGCCACGAGAACGCCGAGCGCCAGCGATACGATGGTGTAGAGAATGCTCTCGGCGAGCAGAAGCGCGACGCTACCGCGAAATGGGACGTGAAACACGGCCCACGCGGCGAGCAGTGCGGTCAGCACGTTCGCGAACGCCAGCGCCAGATACGGGAGGACCTTGCCGACGATGATCTCCTGGGGCCGGAGCGGTGAAACGAGCAGAACTTCCAGCGTCCCGCGCTCCTTCTCGCGGGACAACGATATCGCCGTCATCAGCGCCGAGACGAGAACGAGGACGAGCGCGATCAACCCGGGGACGAACAGGTTCACGCTCTCGAGAGTAGGGTTGAATCGCATCCGGGTGTCAGTGACGATCCGCACCCGTCTATTGGCGACGCTCAGCTCGTCCTGATATGACGCGATTATGGCTCTGGTGTAGTTGAGGTAGGTCGTCCCTGTGTTAGGATCGGAAGCATCGACGGCGATCAGCACGCGCGCGGGGTCGGCGCCCCGGAGATGGCTGGCAAAATCGGGCTCGAACACCAGCGCGACGTCGGCGCTACCCCGCCGGAACAGCGGCTCGATGACGTCGGGAGTCTTGCTGGTCGTGACGATGCGAAAGCGATTGGTCGAGATAAAGCGCGACTCCAGCTCGATCGTCGCGTGGTCCGGCGTCGGGTCAACGACGGCCAGCCGAATGTCGCGCACGTCGCTGCGGAGCGCGTACCCGAACAGGATGACCTGCACGAGCGGCATCATGAGGAGGATCGTCAGCGTCTGACGATCGCGTAAGATGTGGTGACGCTCCTTTACCACGAACGCCCGCAAGGCATTGAGATTCACGCTGCCGCCCCCTTCGGCGATCCGCGCGCGAGGCGCACGAAGACGTCGTCCACGCTGTCAGCGCCGAATTTCTCCTTCAGCTCGACGGGAGTTCCCAGTGCCGCGATCTTTCCGTCCACCATGATCGAGATCCGGTCGCAGTACTCGGCTTCGTCCATGTAATGCGTCGTGACGAACACCGTTGTGCCGCGCGCGGCCGCGGAGTAGATCAGCTCCCAGAACTGGCGGCGTGTGATGGGATCGACGCCGCCCGTGGGCTCGTCGAGAAACACGATCTTCGGCTGGTGCACCAGCGCCACGGAGAAGGCGAGCTTCTGCTTCCAGCCGAGCGGGAGCCGGGCGACGAGGTCGTCGGCGTTGGAGCTGAGCCCTAGCGTGTCGAGCATCGTGGTCGTGCGCTCGGCGATTTGCTCAGGCGTCAGGCCGTAGATACCGCCGTAGAGGCGGATATTCTCGCGCACGGTGAGATCGCCGTAGAGCGAGAAGCGCTGGCTCATGTACCCGATGTTGCGGCGGATCTGGTCGCGCTGCGTACGGATGTCGAACCCAGCGACGTGCGCCGCGCCTTCGCTCGGTGCGAGGAGACCGACTAGCATCTTGATCGCGGTCGTCTTCCCCGCGCCGTTGGCGCCCAGGAAGCCAAAAACCTCGCCGGCCTTGATATCGAAAGTGATGTGATCGACCGCGACGAACGACCCGAAGCGGCGCGTGAGTTCACGCGCGTCGATTGCGAAGCCGTCCGCTGCTCCCGTTTTGACTGCGACTGCCACCCGATTCGCCGCGCTCACCGTTCAGCCGGTTTGTGTCGATTCGAAAACGGGGGCCCCGGGGGATTCACGCGGCAGTCGCGGTCGGCGCGGGTGCGGAGCCCATCAATTCCATGAAGCTGTCCTCGATCCCAGCGGCGATTGCGTGCGCTTCCGCGTCCTCGTGCCCACGAGCCGCGAGATATTCGCGCACCTCGTTCGCAACGGTCTCCGGCGCAACATCAGCGCGCGCGTCCGTATAGTGCAGCTCGTCTCCGAACAGATAGACCGCGTGTGCGTGCGGAAATTCCCGGAGCGTGTTCAGCACGGCGAATCGGTCGCCCGCGCGCACCGCGATCAAGGGCAGCCCATAGCGCGTGCCGATCGAGCCAGGCGGATCGATCTCGAGAATCCTTCCACCGTGAATGAGCGCGACACGGTCGCACCGCAGCGCCTCATCCATGTAGGGAGTGGAGACGACGATCGTGAGACCCGACGCCTTGAGACTCCCGAGCTGGTCCCAGAATTCCCGCCGCGAGACCGCGTCGACACCGGTGGTCGGCTCGTCGAGGAGCAGGATGTCCGGCCGGTGCACCAGCGCGCACGACAGCGCGAGCTTCTGCTTCATCCCGCCGGAAAGCGCGTCGGCGCGCCGGTCGCGGAACGGCTCGATCTGCTTGTAGATCGGCGCGATCAGGTCGTAACCCTTCTCGACCGTAGTTCCGAAAACGGCCGCGAAAAACTCCAGATTCTCGGCGACACTCAGGTCAGGATAGAGGGCGAATCCCCCCGGCATGTAGCCCACGCGTGAGCGAATCTCCCACAGGTCTCTGACGACATCCAGGCCGAGCACGGCGGCGGTGCCCTTGTCGGGGATGAGCAGCGTGGTCAGGATGCGAAAGAGAGTCGTCTTCCCGGCGCCATCGGGCCCGACGAGCCCGAAGAGCTCGCCCTCGCCGACATCGAACGAGATGTCGTCGAGTGCCTTCACCGATGCGAACGACTTGCTGAGGGAATGGACTTCGACGGCGTTGCTCACGGCGACTGCTTTGCCGGCGCCGCGCCGAGCGTGATGTCGGCCGGCATTCCGATCTTGAGCGCTCCCTTCGGATTTGGAACGTACACCTTCACCGCGTACACGAGATCTGCGCGCTCATCCCGTGTCTGCACCGGGGTCGGCGTGAACTCGGCCTTGGTCGATATCCATCTCACGGTTCCAGGAAGCGTCAGCAGCTTGCCGCCACCCTGATCGGCGTGTACCTGAACCTGTTGTCCGAGCGTCACGGCGGAGAGCTGCTTCTCTGTGATGTAGGCGCGCAGAATCAGCGTGTCGACGTCGGCGATCTTGTAGAGCGCCTCTCCCGACTGAACTACCTCTCCGGTTTTCACATAAGTCGCGAGCACCGTTCCCGCTTCCGGATTGATCACTGTGCTCTTCGCGATTTGATCGTTGATCTGAGCCACTCGTGCGGAGCCCGACGACGCGTCGCGAGACACGCTCTGCTGCTGCGCCTTCGCCGCCCCGATCTGCGCCACCAGCGTCCTGTAATCACGTTCCGCTTGATCCCGCTGCTGCGCGGTGGCCGCGTGCTCCTCGAACAGTCGCTGCATCCGCTCGTAGTTGCGGAGCGCGATGCCAATCTGTGCCTCGTAGACCTCGATCTGCTTGCCCGCCTCACCAACCCGCGCCGCGGTCGCCTGCTGCTGCGCCACGAGCTGAGCGCGCTCGAGCGCGAGCCGTGTAGTGTCCACGACGGCAACGACCTCGCCGACCCGGAGCGTAGCTCCTTCGACCGGAGTGAAAGACGTCAGCTGCCCGCTAGCCTGGGCCGACACAGAAACCTCGTCCGCCTCGAAATTGCCGTAGGCGTCGGGATCCCTTCCGCGGTGACAGGCGATTGCACCCACGAGCCAGACACCGATCGCGATGTGCGGAGAGAACATGTGCGTGCGCATCAGCGGGCCTCGACGCCCAGAGTGTTGAGGAACCGCGCGCGGGCCTGGGCAAGCTCCACACGGTGCAGCGCGCGAGCGGTGCGCGCACTCAGAACATCGGTCTGGCGGTCGACGTAATCGGCCGACGTCACCACGCCTTCGTTGAATCGCGCTCGCGTCTCGGAAAGAATGCTTTCGCGGAGCGCCACGATCTCATCGTCGTCGCGAACGGACGTCTCGAGCCGATCAATGGTCGCGAGATCCTGCTCTGTTCCACGACGGAGATTCTCGGTGAACTGCCGCTCCTCGGCGGAGATGATCTGCCGCTGGAGCGCGAGAATCTCGCGATCGCGACTTCCCATTCCCCACGTCCAGGGCGACCATTGGAGCTGCAAGCCCGTGAGCCAGTAGCTGTCGAACTTGGTGCTGAGCGGGTTGAGTCCGGGCCGCCCGTAACCGGCGCGGCCGAACGCCGAGACACGCGGCAGATCCTGCGCCTTGCGCGCTCTCTCCTGTTGTTCGAGCACGGCACGGGAGCGAGCGAACTGCTCGTACTCGGGTCGAGAGCGGAGAATCGAGAGTGAGTCGCGCGCGTGAGCGACCTGGACAGCCAGGTCGGTCGAGCCGAGAATCGTAGTAGTGTCGTACGACTTGCCGGTCAGGTCGGCAAGAATCGCGAGCGCTGCGCGCCGACTCGCTCCCGCTTCCGCCAGAGACTGCCGGCGACGAAGGGTCTCCGCGCGAAGAGCTTTCTCCTCGCTCGGTAGTGCGGTACCCTCGCGCACGCGCGCCGCGGCCACCCGGTGCTGGGCCTCGAGGTCCGTGATCGTCAGCGCCAGCTCGGCGATCTGAGATTGAGCCTGGAGGGCGGCGAAGAACGCATCGCTCACGTTCTGGCGCAGCGGATAGAGCTCGGCGCGCAGCCGCGCCTGCGATTCGGCGAGCTGTGCATCTTCGACGGCGCGACGCGGAGCGATGCCCGGATCGTACAGCGTCTGTCCGGCCGCGAGATGCGCGTCGTACGTATCATGGGGCGGAGTGGGCGGGGAGATTCCGCCTGGCAGCGTGATCGGAATCCGCGCGACATCGGATTGGTATTGTGCCTGACCCTCGAGTGCCAGCGTCGGTCGCCTTTCGGCTGTGAGATTCTGTTGCCGCAGGCGCGACTGCTCGACGACCAGGGCGAGCTCGCGTCCGCGCGGGTCGCGCATGACAGCGGTGTCCTGAAGGGAGCCAAGACGGAGCGAATCCGAACGCGTGCCGGGGCGCGCCGAATCCGCAGCGATGGGTCTCAGCGTGTCGGGGGCGGGGACCTGAGAATGCGCACGCACGCCGAGCGTGAGGAGGAACAACGCGACGAGGAT
>JBGPHO010000163.1:0-6042 GCA_041484425.1 Gemmatimonadaceae bacterium | reverse complement strand
CTCGCTTACTATACAGGGAAGGTGTTCGAGCTCTTCGATGCGAAGGGAGAGTTTCGCGCAATCTGCGGGGGCGGGCGCTACGACGATCTCCTTTCGACTATTGGGGGCGTGGATCTTCCAGCGCTTGGTTTCGGGATGGGTGACGTGGTGCTCACCGAGCTGCTTCGGTCGCGCGATCTGCTGCCCACGCCGGAGCTGGGAACCGAGTACTGGGTTGTCGCCGACGACGAGTCGATGTTGCCCGATGTGATGACGGTTGCGGGTAGGTTGCGCGCCAAGTCGCGGAGCGTGGAATACGCGCTCAAGGCGCAGACGCTCGCGCGCCAGCTAAAGACCGCGTCGACGGCCGGCGTCAAGAGCGTGGTGCTGCTTCACCGCGATGACTATGCAAATGGAAAAGTGACCGTGAAGACGCTTGCCGATGGATCCGAGCGCAGCGTAGCTCTCGATGCATTCCTGAACTCATTGTAAGAACGCAAATGGCAGAAGATAAGAAGCTGACAAAACGCTCCGAAGATTTCAGCGCCTGGTACAACGAGGTCGTACTCAAGGCCGAGCTCGCCGACTACTCGCCGGTGCGCGGTTGCATGGTCATCAGGCCGCGCGGCTACGGAATCTGGGAGCGGATGCAGCAGCAGCTCGACCAAATGTTCAAGGACACCGGGCACGAGAACGCCTACTTCCCGCTGTTCATCCCCGAGAGCTTCATGAAGAAGGAGGCGGAGCACGTCGAGGGCTTCGCGCCCGAGACCGCCGTGGTCACCCATGGCGGTGGAAAAAAGCTGGAGGAACCGCTCATCGTCCGCCCAACGTCGGAGACGATCATCTACGCGATGTACGCCAAATGGGTGCAGAGCTATCGTGATCTTCCCGTGCTGATCAACCAGTGGGCGAACGTCGTCCGCTGGGAGATGCGCACGCGGCTCTTCCTGCGGACGCTCGAGTTCCTCTGGCAGGAGGGGCACACCGCGCATGCCACGCACGAGGAAGCCGCTGAAGAAGCGCGGCGGATGCTCGGCGTCTATCGCGATTTTATGGAAGGCTACATGGCGATGCCCGTCGTGACCGGAGTGAAGACGGACGCCGAAAGATTCGCGGGGGCGCTGAAGACCTACGCGTGCGAAGGGATGATGCAGGACAACAAGGCGCTTCAAGCCGGCACGTCGCACGACCTTGGGCAGAACTTCGCCAAGGCATTCGATCTCAAGTTCCAGACGGAAGCGGGCGGAATTGAATACGCCTGGAATACCAGCTGGGGTGTCTCGACACGCCTGATCGGCGGACTGGTGATGACGCACGGAGACGACAATGGACTCCGCGTGCCGCCGCTCCTCGCGCCGATCGAGATCGTCATTGTGCCGATCTGGAAATCGGAAGAAGACAAAGGCCGCGTCAAAGCGGCAGCGCATCTCGTCAAAGAAAGCCTGCTCAGCTGGGAGCGCAGGGTCCCGGGGCGTCTGCGTGTGCACGTCGACGATCGCGAGGGAATCAAGCCGGGCGCCAAGTACTTCGAGTGGGAGCTACGTGGAATTCCTTTGCGCCTGGAGCTCGGACCGCGGGATCTCGATCAGAATCAGGCGATCATGGTGCGCCGCGACACTGGTGTGAAGCGAGCGGTATCGCTCGCCTCAGTCGGTGAAGATGCGGCGGACCTGCTGCATCTCATTCAGGAAACGATGCTGATCGACGCGCGTGAGCGGAGGGAGCATAACAGCATTCGCGGTGGGATCACCTATGACCGTTTCCGCGAGGTGATGGCAGGAGACGGCGGGTTCGTGTACGCAGGTTGGTGCGGCGACGCCAGGTGCGAAGCCGCGATCAAGGAAGAGACCAAGGCGACGATTCGCGTTCTGCCCGACGAAGAGTTCAGATCCGCCGAACCTCCGAAGACTTGTCTCAAGTGCGGACAGCCGTCGACCGCCGAGGCGCTGTGGGCAAAGGCGTACTGAGCGCGCTGGAGGTGCCGGCGACTCGAACAAAGGAAGCGGCTGCACCCTACGAAGCGTTTCCGAGGGACGCTACGGGACTGCGTTGCGAAGATGTCTCGCTCGAGGTCATCGCGCGCGCAATCGGCACTCCGTGCTATGTCTACAGTTCGGCGGCCATCCGCGATCAGTACCGCCGGCTTCGCGATGCGATGAGTAAGGTCAACGCGCGGCTGCACTACAGCGTGAAGGCCAATTCGAGTATTGCCATTCTCGCGCTCCTCCGCGAGCTCGGCGCCGGTCTCGATATCGTTTCTGGCGGCGAGCTTTTCCGCGCGCTCAAAGCTGGATACTCCGGCCGCGACATTGTCTTCAGCGGAGTCGGGAAGACTGAGCGAGAGATGGAAGAGGCGATTCGCGCCGAAGTCCTTCTCTTCAATGTCGAATCCGAGCAGGAGCTGCACGTCCTCGACGCCGTGGCGAAGCGGCTCGGTGTCGTCGCGCCCGTCGCGCTCCGCGTGAATCCGGAAGTGCTGGTAGATACTCCGCACCCGTATACGCGCACGGGCGAGAAGGGGATGAAGTTCGGAATCCCGTTCGACGAGGCTCTGTCGGTTGCGAAGGTGGCTGCCACTCTGAAGAATGTCCGCCTTCTCGGTCTCGACATGCACGTCGGTTCACAGATCTCGCAATTCGCTCCGTATGAGGTCGGAGTGCAACGCCTTCTCCACCTGCGGCGCGAAATCGAGCGCGACACCAAGATCCGCCTGGAGTATCTCGACATTGGAGGTGGGCTCGCTGTCACCTACGACGCCGAGGGTACGGTGGACGTGGGTCACTTCGGTGAAGTGATCAGCGCGCTGGTGGGCGGTTCAGGGCTGAAGATCATCCTCGAGCCCGGTCGCTTCCTCGTCGGCAACGCCGGCGCCCTGTTGACCCGCGTCCTCTACAGAAAGCGCAGCGGCGGCAAGGAGTTCATCATCGCCGATGCGGGAATGACGGATCTTCTCCGGCCATCGCACTACAACGCGTTCCACCGTATCGAGGCGGTGAATCCGACCGGACGCATCACGGTAGCCGATGTCGTCGGTCCAATCTGCGAGAGCGGGGACTTTCTCGCTCTCGACCGGCAGATCGACGACGCACAGCCGGGAGATCTTCTTGCGGTGCAATCGACCGGTGCCTACGGATTCGTGATGGCCTCAAACTACAACTCGCGTCCACGCGGCGCGGAGGTGCTGGTGGATGGAGCCAGATTCGCGGTGATAACGCGGCGTGAGAGCTACGACGACCTCGTCCGCAACGAAGAGAATTCTCCGGCGTGGAGGAATACCTAGTGCGAGTTGGGGTCATCGCCGACACGCACGACCGCGTTCCTGCGATCGCCGACTTGCTGGAGCGCTTTGCTTCCAAGGGCATCTCGATGGTGATGCACGCGGGTGACTATTGCTCGCCGTTCTCCCTCGCTCCGTTTCATCAGAAGGGGATGCCGCTCCTCGGCGTGTTCGGACGGAACGACGGTGATCGCGAATCTCTGAGCGCCTACGCGGCGCGCGGAATGGGGACCGAGATCTACGAGTCGCCCCACAGCTTCGAAGTGGGAGGGAACCGCGTCCTGATCGTTCACGACATTGCGGAAGTGAGTGGGCGGTCCATCGAGTCGCACGACTTCGTGATCCACGGCTCGTCCCACCTTCAGGGCACCAAGAGGGTCGGGACCACTCTCATGATCAATCCAGGTGAGGCATGCGGCTGGATTCATGGCAAGTGCACGGCGGCGATTCTCGACACGAACACCGGAGAGGTAGAGAACATCACTCTATGAGCAGCCGGATCCTCATCATCGATTTCGGCTCACAATTCACGCAGCTGATTGCCCGGCGCGTTCGCGAGGCGCGCGTGTATTCGGAAATCCATCCGCCCAGCCGCACCGTCGAGTGGATTCGGGACTGGAAGCCAACCGGGATCATACTGAGCGGCGGCCCAAACTCGGTGTACGGCGACAACGTTCCGCTCGCGGACCCCGCCATCTTCGACATCGCCCCCGTGCTCGGCATCTGCTATGGGATGCAGCTAATCGCGCACATCGAAGGCGGACAGGTCATCCGCACCGATCGCCGCGAGTACGGCCGCGCCGAAATGAAGGTTCTGGACCCGAAAGGCTTGTTCGCCGGGTTCTCCACCAAGGAGCCCGTCACCGCCTGGATGAGTCACGGCGACCACATCGAGAAGCCGCCGAAGGGCTACCGAGTAACGGCGGAGAGCAATGGGAATCCGATCAGTGCGTTCCAGCACGAGACGCGACCAATCTTCGGAGTTCAGTTCCATCCGGAAGTCGCGCACACGCCGCGCGGCGGCGAAGTCATCTCGAATTTTCTCTTCGGCGTGTGCAAGGCGGAGCCGACCTGGACCGCCGGCGCCTTCATCGAGGGTGAGATCGCGCGCATAAAGAAGATGGCCGCCAAATCCCGCGTCATCTGCGGATTGTCGGGCGGTGTCGATTCGTCCGTGGCCGCCGCTCTCGTGCATCGCGCGGTCGGGGATCAGCTCACTTGTATCTTTGTCGACACGGGCTTGCTCCGGCTCCACGAACGCGAACAGGTCGAGCGAACATTCCGCGCGCACCTGGGAATCAAGCTGATCACGATTGACGCGGAGGAGCGCTTTCTGACCGCGCTCGCCGGCGTCGAGGACCCCGAGAAGAAGCGCACGGCCATCGGGCACACGTTCATCGATGTATTCGAGGACGCGGCCGCGGGGGTGGGCAATGATGTCGATTTTCTCGTGCAGGGAACGCTCTATCCTGATGTCATCGAGTCCTTCTCGCCGCGGGGCGGGCCGTCGGTGACGATCAAGACGCACCACAACGTGGGTGGGCTCAAGCCAGGGATGAAGTTCAAGCTGATCGAGCCGCTGCGGGAGCTGTTCAAGGACGAAGTGCGTAACGTCGGACGCGAGCTCGGACTGCCGGAGGAAATGGTAGCCAGGCATCCATTCCCCGGCCCCGGTCTCGCCATTCGTATCCTCAGCGACGTCACCAAGCCGAAGCTTGACTTACTTCGAAAGGCGGACGCGCTCTATCTCGAAGAGATTCGCGAGGCAGGGCTGTACGACGAGATCTGGCAGGCGTTCGCGGTGCTGCTGCCCGTGCGAAGCGTCGGCGTCCTTGGCGACGAGCGGACGTACGAGAACGTGCTCGGGTTGCGCGCGGTCACCAGCACGGACGGCATGACGGCGGACTGGTTCCCGTTCCCGCACGAGGTGCTCGCGCGGATATCCACTCGGGTTATCAATCAGGTGCCGGGGATCAACCGAGTGGTCTACGACATCAGCTCGAAGCCGCCTGCGACCATCGAGTGGGAGTAGAGTTGCTACTGACAACTGCCCTAGGAACTACGCTGCCGCCCGCCGCCCGCTAAACGCTGCGCGCTGTTTGCTGCGGACACCGGGACAGCACTAGATGAAGCAACAACATCTCGTTGCCTGTGCCCAGAATTGTGAGAGAGCCGTCCCTACGTAGGCAGCGTGAAGCCGGCAGCGACAAGCGGGCGGCGGGTAGCAGCGTAGTTTTTCGTGCGCACTCCTTACTTCAGGTTGCTAAAGGTTCTTCTCCTCGAGCAACTGCATGAACTCGCGTGGCTCCTTCAGCTTCAACAACCGCTCGGGCACGTCCGCCTCCTTGCTGAACTGCGCAATCTTGCCAAGCACCGGTAGATATTGGTTCGAGACTTCGAGCGGCGGCGCGACGATCAGAAAGAAGAAGAACACCGGCTTGTCGTCTATCGCCTTGAAATCGACGCCCACGCTCTTTCTGCCGAATGCGACGCGCAATTTCGACACGACGAGCGAGCGGCAGTGGGGAATCGCAATCCCGCGACCGATTCCCGTCGAGCCGAGATTCTCCCGGCGTTTCAACATCTTGAACAACATCCCTTCCGACTTGTCGTCGAGGCCGAGGAGGCCAATCAGCTCCTTGAGGATCTCGTCCTTCGTCGTTCCCTCGAGCTCCAGCTTGATCGCGTCTTCAGAAAAAAAATCGCGTAATTCCATCCGCTCCCCGTCGGTGGCCAGTTCGTGCGCGCGAAGGACAGAAGTTATGTGTGGCCGGTGCGAGAGT
>JBGPHO010000162.1:0-6128 GCA_041484425.1 Gemmatimonadaceae bacterium | reverse complement strand
CGTAAACGCACTTAGGCGCGAGTCAGTCACAAAAGGGTTCGGTGATAGGCTGCAAGAATAGCTGCATAACATTCGTTCGCTGCCTTTACTGCAAAAACGCATCGATCGGGCTGCGTACACCGCTGCGTCGGGGCTTCTCGCCTCTAAATCTCCCAGTTCGACAGCACGATCCCGCCGCCCGCCGGCCGCGACTCGGCGTATTCGTGCAACGACATCCTCAAGTCCGTCCATCTGACTCTCGCGCCCCGCGCAATCAGTCGCCGGTAGATGTCGCCGTACTGACCCTGAACCCTGATCGCGACCCGCCGCGCCGATTTCACACGAGCATGAGCGCACAACTGCGTCACGAGCTGATCAAAATCGGCCTCGCTCTTCGCGACCATCTTGAGCACGCGCATCTCTTCAGTCACCCGACCCTCCACCAAAGGCACGGAGTGACACACCGCAAACGACACGACATCGTTCCCCTTCCGCACGAACAGCGTGTCGCCAAGCTGGTGCTGCGCGGTGAGAACGATCTCGCGCGTGTAGTCGTAGCCTGGTGCCAGCTGATCCACCAGCGACCGGCACTGCCTGAGCGCCAGCTCCCGCTCGTGAGGATTCAGCGACGACATCGTCGTCGCCTGAATGCCCGCCCGCGCCGCCTCGAGCGTTACCGTGACGGTGAGATGCCCAGGCGTGAAGCCGAGCGCGGAATAGAAGCCGACGTTGTCCATGGTGCGCGGCATCGTCTCGAGCCCGATCACTCTCGCGCCAGCCTTTCTCAACCATTCAACGCCGGCGGAAACGATCATCTTCCCTACTCCCTGACCCTGATAGTCGGGATGGACAGCCAGGGGACCCATCCACCCCTCGACCCCCGAGCGATGCACCATGTTGAAGGCCGCGATCCCGTCGCGCGCGTTCCGCCAGATCATCGCGCCATCTTCAGCGTCTGTGATCGCGAACTTCCACACCGCTGGATTGAGGTGCGGCACGCGGACGCCGACCATTCCATCCCTGCGGTAACGCTCAGTGAAGGCCTCGCTGAAAACCGCGTTGAGCGCGGGGATTTCCCGCACGCTTGCGCGCTCCGGCGTCTCCGCCACCCACGCGTGCCTCCAGTTGCGCGCGAACGCCATCATGCCGCTCCCGCCGTGCTCTCCACGGATTCCTCCGCCACGCGCGGACGCACCATACGACTCCGCTCGGCAGCAATCGGCTCCGCGTCGTCGCCGGCTCCAACGCTGTCGCCTTCACTCTCGGTCACGATAGAGCAGCCGCGGTCCGCGTCATAACCGACGTTGATCACGCGGTCCAATCCCTCTCGTACCGGCTCGATGTGCGTGATCAGGATTACCTGCTCGAAGCGATCCTGGAGCCCGCGCAGCAGCTCGACGACGTTGAAGCGCCTCGCTTCGTCGAGCGACCCGAAGACCTCGTCGAGAATGAGCAGCGAGAAGCTCTGCCCCGCCCGTTCGGCGATCATCTGTGAGATCGCCAGACGAAGGACGAGGTTAGCAAGATCTTCTTCTCCCCCGGACAGGACGGGTTTCGGAATTCCATCCTCCAGGATAACAATGTTGTACTGATCGTCCAGCTCCATCTCGGTGTAGCGCGCATCGGTGAGCTCGCTCATGAACGCGCTCGCCAGCTCCGACAGCTCTGGACGGAGCTGGAAGTTCAGATCGGTGCGAAGGTCGGAGAAAGCGCGGTCCAGCTCGTCGTGCATGCGGCGGTCGGTCTGAAGCACTTCGAGCTCGGCGACCTTTTTCTTCAGTTCCTCGGCCGCTTCCTGCGCCGCTGCCAGAGCGGCGGTTGCGCCCGACACCTGTTCCTGCGCGCGGGCGGCCGCGACCTTCGATTCCTGGAGCTCCATGCGCACGCGGTTGAACGCCGCCTTCAGGTCGTTGAAATCCTTTTCAGTGAAGGAGATCTGCGCGCGCCTCGTGCGGAGGGTGCCGAGGGTCGACAGCACGCGCATGACTTCCTGCGCGATGCGGGCCTGCTCGAGCTTGAGCTGGGGCTCGCGATCGAGCATCGCCTGAAACCGGCCGGCCTCCGCTTCCATCGGGGTCAGCCGATCGACCTCCGCGATCACCTCGGCGTGCCGGGCTGGATCGTAGCCCGGCGGAATGCGTGAGATGTCGCGCTTCATCTGCACTTCGCGCTGCCGCTTCGCCGCGATGTCGCGCACGATCGTCCCCAGCTCCAGCACCGCGAGCTGCACCTTTGCGAGCCTGCGCTCGAGAGTGCCCACTTCCAGCATCAGCGCGCGCCGCTTCTCGTCGAGCTGGTGGACGTCTTCCGGCATCTGCTCCAGCTGCTCGACGCGCGCCTTGTAGTAGTTCCCGTCGACGTTCACTGTCTCGATCAGCTCGTCGAGATGCTCGACCACCGTGTGGAGGCTTCCGCCGAGCGGGCGGCTGCAGGTGGGGCACTCGCCGTCTTCGCCAAGGGCGACGACGCGATCGCGCTGGTGCTTGACCTCCGAGTACTGCTGCCTGAGCGCCTCGCGCTTGGTCTGCGCTTCCTGCCGGTCCCGCACCCATTCCGTTCGCCGCGCTTCGAGCAGTCCCTGGGCGTCCTCGAGCTCGGAGCGCTTCGTCTCCAGCTCGAGCGTCGCTTCCTCCTCGAGTGCCGGCGCGCGCTCGATCCTGGCGTGACGCTCCTCGAGGCGCGTAATCTCCTCGCGCAGCGCGGCTTCGGCTTCGAGCAGGGTCTTCCGCCGGCCGTCCTCGCGATAAAGAGTGTTGAGTGCCTGAAGCTCGACGTTGAGCGCGAAGAGCGGCTCGACGGCGTCGCGCAGTGTGTCGAGCTGGGAGCGCGCGGCCTGAACCCCCTCGAGTTCGCGCGCAACGCGCTCGGCGTCGCGCTGCAGTGCTGCTTCTTTTTCCTCCGCGACCGTGATCTGGGTGAGCAGCTGCGCCGATTGCTCGCGCTGGCGCTGCACCATTTCCCATCTGGGCTCGATTGCCATCATCTCCCGCTGGCGCACCGCTCCACGATGCGCCGCATGGTGCGCGCGCGCTTCCGCTTCTTCCTTTCGCGACGCCGCTTCCGCGAGCGAGCGAAGAACCACCTCGGGATCCGGCATTCCCCTCTGCATGCCATCGATGGCGGCGCGGACGCGGTTTCTCCTCTCTCGCGTCAGGTCCTGCGCGATGCGCAGCTTCTCGTAGCCGAGTACTCGCGAAAGGAACTGTCCACGCCTGGCGGGGGTCATCGCCGCCATCACGCTCAGCTCCTTCTGCGCCGTGAAGTACGTGTGGAAGAATTCCGACATCGACATGCCGAGACGGCGCTGCATGAGCTCGGTGACGCCCGAGATCGAGTTCGCGATCGGGGTATCGGCGCCATCGAGAAAGACTTCCGCGCTCGTCAGTCCGCGGACGACGCGATAGCGGTGAGAGCCAAGCTCGAAATCGAGCTCGACTTCGACCGGAGCCCGAGCCCCGGCGCCCATGAACCGTATGGATTCACGGTTGCCGCGAATCGCCGGATTGCCGTAAAGCGCCCACGCGATTGCTTCGAGAAGCGTGGTCTTGCCGGCGCCGTTCGGACCGATGATGCCCGTGAGGCCGCTCCCGAACGTGAGCTCTGTCCGCACGTGCTGACGGAAGTTGGTGAGCTTCAGACTATTGAGTCTCACGCGATGCCTTCCTCTTCGGTCGGGCCTGCCACGAGATCCGCCTCGCGGAGGTAGTGCAGTCCGAGCTCGACGAGTGCTTCGCGGTCGATGTTCTCCGTGAGCAAGCGCGAGCGCAGCTTGTCGCGCACGGTATCCGCCAGAGACGCGCGCCGTCCCGGCGCGGCCTGGCCATTTTCGCGGCGCACGATTTCCGGGCGGCGCGTGTCGAGGTGGAACTGCAGCGCCTTGCGCTTGTACTCGCGGAGCGATTTGTGATCCAGCTCGCGCAGGATGTGGCGCGGAACATCCCGGACGACGAGCCGCACGATCTTGTCGTCGATGCCCCCCTCAAAACTGTCGAGCGCTCCGCGGATTGCCTCGTCGAGCGAAGCCGGTGACAGCCCGGCACCGGAGAGCGGCGTGAGATCAACCCACTGCCGCAGCGGCGGAATCGGATGAAACGTGTGCGCGCCGGTCGAGAGATCGTGCTCGATGATCCCCTTGCCGCCGATCTCCGTTTCGCGCTCCTCGGCCAGCTCTCCCCACGGATTGGTGCTCGTATAGTCGAGCGAGCCGGAGTAGAACGCGTTGGGCGCAACCGACCGGTAGACGTGGTAATGCCCGAGGGCGACGTAATCCCAGCGGTCGGCGCCGAGCTCCTGCTGTGTGATTTCCATGGGCGATCGATCGAGCTCGCGGCCGTATCTGGGCAGGACTCCCTCGATTTCTCCATGAAGCAGCAGGATGTTGTATTTCGCGTTCGGATCGGGCTCGAGCGACGGTTTCCTCCCCGGCATGTCGGGAACGGCGAGAATCGAGAGATCATGCTCGTGAAACGTGACCCGCTTTGCCTCGCCTTCGACCACCGTGATCCCGAGCGGGCTGAACAGGCGGAGGATGCATCCCGTCTCAGCGGTGCGCGGAGTGTCATGATTGCCGGCGATCATGACCACGGTCGCATCGGGCAGCATCTGCATGAGGCGCGAGAACTGGTGAAACGCGTGAAGAATCGCCGGATTGCTGGGGCGAACGGCGTGAAATACGTCTCCCGCGATGAGCACCAGATCGGGTTTGAGCTCGATCACCCTGTCGATGACGCGGCGCAGCGAAGCCGCGACATCCGCCTCACGCTGGTTGATCCCCGTGGGTGTCTGCCGCTGATATTGTCTGAAGCCGAGGTGTATGTCCGCGAGGTGAACCAGTCTCATCGAGTGCGCATCGCCCGTATCCACTGCGTGATCTTCGTCCGCACCTGCATCGGCGCTCCCGGTGGCGCTCCCTTCCGGGCTGGGGTCGCGGCGATCGTGGACCGTACGATGATGCTGCTCTTCGAGTCAGTAATCCAGCCTAGCCTTCGGTCGATCTGAATTGTGCCCGAGAGCATGCCCGAAGTGGCATAACCGGCGCCTGCGGGCGGAGCGCCCGGCGTGTTGACGCGGGCCATCGTGCCGTGCATCGAGATGAATGCGACGTCGCCGTTCGCGCCCAGCGAATCGAGACGGAACGTCGCCCGCACCTGTCCCATCGCGCCCGGATCGCCGCTCAACGGGATCTGCATCTCACGGGTCCACTTATCGCCGATGGCGACCGGCTCGCGCGCCAGCATCGCTGGCATCTCTCCGAAGATGTGCCGCAGCTCGCTGTTGGGATCAGCGTCGTCGACGATCTCCATGGCTCCATCGGTGGACACGCGCACCCAGACGCGCTTTGCCTGCATCGCCCGCCGCTTGAGATCGGCGAGCGAGCCCGCCGAGGCGGGTGTCATCGCGACCGAATCGGTAATCGATTGCATGAGCGTGCCTCCGGAGCTCCATTGGTACGCGATCGCGCGGGTGAACACCTCGATGGACGTCGTCATCGAGCTGGTCGCGGAATCGCGGCCACCGCGGCTGGTGGTTCCGTTGAGCTCCACCGATTGTGAGAGGTGCATCCTGAGGGTGTCGCCGATGTGGGGGCGGATCTGGAGAAGCACGGGTTGGGCGAGGGCGGCTTTGGCGAAACAAAACACTGCGAGAAGAGCTAGGTAGGAGGTGCGAGAGTAGCGGAGGTGCGAGGTAGGAGGTTGAAGCGTCATCGGGCGCGGTTCTACCCCCAACCTCGCACCTAGTCCCTCGCACCCCCCACCTGGCTCCTCTCGCAGTTCGGTTTTCCTAAACCCCATACGGCTCTCTTCTAGAATCCGTAGGGATCATTTTCCGGAGCCGACTTGATGCTCCCCGCCATCGGGCGCGTCGCTGACTGCGCCGGGATGACCTTCCGGAATTGCGCCGTGAAGTAGGCCTTCACGTTGTCGGGTCGGGCGAGAAGGGTCGCGTTGCGCGCCCGGATCACCTCTTCCTGCGTGTACAGCGCAGTGATCTCCTGCACCCACGGCAGGGTGATCGTCGGATCGAGCGGCCTGAGCGCGCGCAGAATCGCCGCCTCGAGCGAGACGTCGTTCGCCTGGGGGTAACGCTCCGACCCTTCGCGCCCCTGCATTACCGCGGGACGCGGAAAGCGCACGAAGATCGGCTGCGTG
>JBGPHO010000161.1:0-6212 GCA_041484425.1 Gemmatimonadaceae bacterium | reverse complement strand
GTGTTTCTCTCGGATCGATCTGAGCGCCGCGCTCGATGAGCAGCTTCGCGACGCGAATTGAATCGTTGTACGCGGCCCAGTGCAGTGCACGCTCTTTGGCTTGCTCGGAATCTTCGATGTCCGGAGACATTCCGAGATCGAGCAGTAGCTTCACGACGTCTACTCGATCGCGCGCCGCCGCTATGCGCATCGGTTTTGGAAAGGACAAATATTCGGGGTCCTCCGCTAGAATGACTTCCGCGTTTTTGCGATCGAGTAGGAGGCACGCGGCGGCAAAGGCCTCCTTCCCCTCGAGTGCCGGAGAGCTGCGCGTTGCTCCGTGACGCGCCAGCAGCTCAGCGATCTCGGAGGACCCTTTGAGAAGCGCCTCTTCGTACAGCGTCAGGGTCGATAGTCTGGTGGACGCGTCGCTGGTATAACTGGTTCGTCGTGGCGCGGGAGGGGCGTTTGGATTCGCCCCATGCTCCAACATCCAGCGGGCGAGCTCGAGATTGCCTCGATCGATCGCCGTGCCGAGGAGAAATCGGGCACCGCACCCATAGCCCCCCATGTCGAACATCGGCCAGTTTGGATCCGCCCAATCGGCATCACGGCCTGTTTTCACGGCATGCGCATAGGCCATCTCCAGGAACCACTGCACATCGCCGTTGAAGTGAGTGTTGTAGGTGACCTGCCCGTCGTACGGATTCGCTCCTCTGTCGATCAACAATCGCGCGAGCGCGTCGCGTTGCGGGTGCGGCGGACGACTCTCCTCACCTTCTCCGATCACGCCGACGAGCGGAGTGTAATGGCTGTCGCCCGCCATGAAGTACGCGTTCGGATTCGCGCCATGGTCCAGCAGCAGCTTCGCGATGGGGACCGCGTTGTCGTTGGCCGCCGGGAGTGAGAGCCGCGTGAAGCAGAGGTAAAGGAGCGGCTCCCAGTTAATCGGAGGGATGTCTCTGAAGATGTCGTTGAATTCACCCGCACGGGCGTGATCGTAGCCAGCCCCGGAGCTTTTCTCTGTTGCGGCCTCGGGTCGTTCCCGGAGGATGCGCTCGACTTCCGCCAGATCGCCGCACACGATCGCCGTGTGTATGCTGTCGCGCGCAAATTCCGGATGCTGCCTCAGAAGGCGCTCAGCGGTATCCAGCGCCATGACGTGGGCGGGCCCGCCCCGCACGTGATGGTCGGGGCAGGCGTTCTGCAGAAATCGCGCAACGACCCGCTCGTGACTCTCGTCGGCGCTTGCGCCTTTACCGACATGATTCTTCAGCGCCGTCCAGCCGGAGAGACCGTGCTCCAGCGCGATTGCGTGCTGTACGTCGCGGAGTCCTGGCGGGATAGGCGCCCCGGGCCAGACTCGCTCGAGGCGCGCGCGTGACTCGTCGTCGTTCGCTTGAAGCGCCTTGAGCCAACGCTTCGCCTCCCTCTTCAGATTCTCGAGGGTACTCCTGGGCGTGAGCTTCCTGTGCATGGACTTCCTCCCGTTGATGCCCGAAGTCCGCTGAATCACAGGCCGGAGAGAAAGTTCCGGATTGTCTTGCGACTATTTGGGTGGGAGTAGTCTCCCTTGCCGCGGACAGGAGGCGCCCCAGGGCGCGCTGCATTCAACCTCGCACCGTATCGGCCGGTATGTCAATCGTGCCGACGGCAGCTCGTGCCCAAACGGATTATTTGCGCGGTATGAGGCGCTGCGCTACGTACGACGCCCAGGTCGTGCCGCGATGCTGGCCCGAGTTGGACATGACCACGACGACGGTCCCGTCAGAGAGAACGCGCGCGATGCTGGTGTTGCCGGCGTCCCCGCTTCCGGAGTGCATCAACTCTGCAACTTTCCCGTTCCGGACGTACACCCTGTTGCCGTAGCCGTAGTGAATCTCGAACGGCGGCTCGCTCCGGACGTGCATCAGGGGAGATTCGAGCTCCATGCTTTCCGCTCGGCCAAAGAGCCGCGCCTCGTGGATCCCGGTTACCCAGCGGGCAATGTCTCTCGCCGTGCTACGCATCCCGTTCGCGCCTTTGTGTCCCCAGTCTCCTCCCTGAAAGTCGGTCGCGTCCATGCGGGCCGGCCCGAGAAGCTCTCGCTTGATGTACTCCTCCCACGTGAAGCCCGAAGCCACCTCGATGATCGCCGCCAGCAGCTGGTAGTCATCGTCCGAGTACCTGTAATGAGTACCCGGCGTGTACTCGAGTGGCAGCGAGAGTATCGCGTTGACGGCGCCATCGCGCCGCATGATCCCCGTGCCCGCCGAGTGCCCCCTGAGCCCGGAGGTATGCGTGAGGAGATGGAAAACCGTAATCCCCCGCTTTGCCTCCGGCGCGTGGGGGAAGAAATCCGAGATTGGATCGCTGAAGGAGAGGCGATGCTGTGAGCGCAGTCTCAGAATGGCCGCCGCGGTGAACCCCTTCGTCATCGAGCCTATGTTGAACTTGCTCGAGAGATTGAGCCGCTTTCCCGCTTTCGGCGAGTACGCCCTTTCGAGTAGAACCGAAGTGTCTCTCGCCACCAGCACGACGCCGGAGAAACCGCTATCCGCCTGCGCGCGGGCGATCGCGGCGAGCCGCGCGGGGCTTTGCGCCTCCACGCGTCCCGCGGGGAGGAGAAGCAGCAGCAGGATGAGACGATTGCTCATTCGCCTCCTTTCCTGGAGAGCAAGGCCGGTCAATCCAGTCGGAATCAGCCGCTCCTCATTACCGCCTCGAGGCGCGCTTCCGAAATGCTACAGAATGACCGCGAGCGCAGTAAGAATGGCAGCCGTGATTCCCGACTTTGCGTATACCGCGCGCGCCTGTCGCCGAACCTGCTGCACTTCAGCCGCATCGGGAATCTGCCGCGGCCCTTCGTCCATGTCGCGCTGACCGCGCGATGCGAGCCTCACTCACGTCTTGTCGCGCGCTTGGAAGACGCCGAGGGCACCAACGTAGAATGGTAGAAAGAGGGGAAGCCGCCACACGAGAGGCGCGTGGATGACGACAAGGAGGGCGGCGATCACCACGCCGACAGCAGACGCCGCGATCCCGAACACAAGTCGCTTGCGCCGCTCACCCGTTCCGATGTTGGCGATACGCGCTGAAGGAGACGCTTCCATAGGAGTCTGGACGCTGTTGCTAGGAGTCTCGACGCTGTTGCTGACGACCCTAGTTTAGCGCCGCGGAGTCGAGCCAGCCAAGCTCTGCTGCTACAGCGAGGGCCGCGCCAACCGGTGCATCGCTCAGGCCTCGCTTGCGAGCATCGACGCGGCGATGGCCGCCTGCCCGAAGCTGATAGCGCCGTCGTTCGGGCCGAGTTGCCGGGGCACTAGGACTCTCAGGCCGCGCGCCTCGAGGTGCCCGCGGACGCCGGAGAGCAGTCGCGCGTTTTGAAACGACCCACCACCGAGTGCCACCACATCGATTCCAGCACCATCCGCTACTGCACCGGCGACCTCGGCCGTTGCGCTCGCCACACTCTCGTGGAAGCGTGCCGCCAGAAGGCCAGCGTCGACGCCGCGCTGGCGCTGCTCGCCAAGTGCGGCGAGCAGCGGAATGGGATCGAGCACGAGAGAGTCACCTGTCTCGCGCACCGGAAACGTCAATGGTTCAGCCGACTGCGTGCCGGCGAGTGATTCAAGTTCCATAGCCGCCTGTCCTTCGTAGCTGGCGTGCTGCCGGAGGCCGAGAATGGCGGAGGCTGCGTCGAAGAGCCGTCCCATCGATGACGCGAATGGTGCGTTGAAGCGCCGCTCGATCTGGCGCTCGGCAGTGGCTCGGTGGTCTGGCTCGACGTCGCGGAACGCCAACTCGAACGCGTCGGCGACGTCGGGCTCCAGTGACAAGTAACCGAGCGCCACGCGCCACGGTTCGCGCGCCGCGAGGTCGCCGCCCGGGAGCGGCACATACCGCAAGTGCGCCGCGCGCCGATATCCGTTGAGGTCTGCGACCATTGTCTCGGCGCCCCACACGTGTCCGTCGTCGCCGAGTCCGGTGCCGTCGAACGCCAGACCGACCACCGGCGTCGTGACCCCATGCTCGGCCGCGACCGCGGCGATGTGGGCGTGGTGGTGCTGCACCGCGATGGTTCTCGACAGGCCGAGCTCCTCGGCCACGCGCGTGGAAAGATAGCCGGGATGCAGGTCACGCACGGCCACTTCGGGCGCGATGCGGAATAGGTCCTCGTATCGAGCGAGGGCGGCGCGGAAGTGCTCGAGACTCTCGATGCTATCGAGGTCACCGATGTGCGGGCTCACATGGGCCGCGCGGCCACGGACGAGCGTGAACGTGTTCTTGAGGTGTGGCCCCACGGCCAGGAGCCGTTGGGGAGACGCAACCGGGAGCGTCAGCGCGAGTGGCGCGTAGCCCCTGGCGCGGCGCAGCAGCACCGGCATGCCCTCGACGATGCGGGCGACCGAGTCGTCGACCCGCGAGATGATCTCTCGGTCGTGGAGCAGGAACAAATCGGCGATGTCGTGGAGGCGCATTCGCGCCTCCGTGTTCCCGATTGCGATCGGCTCCTCGCTCAGGTTGCCGCTGGTCATCACGAGGGGCCGGCCGACAGCCTCGAGCAGGAGGTGATGGAGCGGCGTGTACGCGAGCATTACGCCCACGCGGTCGAGCCCGGGCGAGACGGCTGGCGCGAGGCGCGAGCAGGCAGCTCTCTCCACCAGCAGCACCGGACGCTCCGGGCCCGCGAGAAGCTGGGCCTCCTGCGCGGAGACTGCACCGAGCGCGCGGGCCGCGCCGATGGTCCGGACCATCACTGCGAAGGGCTTGGCCTCGCGCTGCTTGCGTTGGCGGAGCCGGGTTACCGCGGTGTCATTCGTCGCGTCGCACGCGAGATGGAATCCGCCGATGCCGCGAATCGCGATGATCCGACCGATGCCCAACTCCGTCGCCGTGTCGCGGATGGCGGCGTCTCCTTCCGACAGCGTGAAGCCGTCCTCGCGCTCGAGCCAGACATGGGGGCCACAGTCGGGGCAGGCCACGGTCTCGGCGTGGTGGCGACGGTCGGCCGGCGTGTGGTACTCGACCTCGCAGCGCGCGCAGAGAGGAAAGACCGCCATCGAGGTGCGCTCGCGGTCATAGGGCAGCGAGCGGATGACCGTGTATCGCGGACCGCAATTCGTGCACGTAATGAACGGGTGCCGAAAACGGCGATCCGCGGGGTCGAACAGCTCGGCTTCGCAATCCGCGCAGATCGCGAGATCCGGCGTGACCGGGCGGATGCCTTCCGCGTCGGCGCTGGCGATGATCCGGAAGTCGTGCGCGCCGGCCGGCACTGCGGCGGCGAGTTCCAGGGCATCGATCCGCGCAACAGGCGGCGCCTCCGTTCGAAGCTCCTGCTGAAAAGCCTCGAGCTCCTCCGCCCCGCCCTCCACGTGAATCTCGACTGTTCCGGCGACGTTGCGCACCCAGCCGGCCAGCGCGTGCCGCGCGGCCAGTCGGTATACGAACGGGCGAAAACCCACGCCTTGCACCACGCCCGTCACGCGCAGCAACCGTGCGCCGATCGTCGGCGCGGCCGTCATCCGGACGTGCTGACCGGGCGAGCGGAATCGCGCAGGAAGCCGAACCATCCGCCGAGCCCCTCTCCAGTCAGGGCCGACACGCGGAGTACGTCGAGCGCCGGATTCACGGACAGCGCGTTGGCGACGGCGCGATCCATGTCGAAGGGAACGTGCGGCAGCAGGTCGGTCTTGGTCATAACCACGCGACGCGCGTTCTCGAACATTTTCGGGTACTTGAGCGGCTTGTCCTCGCCCTCGGTGACGGCGAACAGGACGACCATCTCCTTTTCGCCCAGGTCCCAGTTCGCCGGGCAGACGAGATTGCCGACGTTCTCGATGAAGAGCAACCGCGTCCGGTCGAGCTCGATGGCGTCGATCGCGGTCATCACCTGCAGGGCGTCAAGGTGGCAGGCGCCACCGGTGACGACCGCGCTGACGAGACGCGGCGTGTGCACGGCCAGCCGGTCGGCGTCGTTCTGCGTCTGCACGTCACCCGTGATGACAGCGATGTCCAGCTCCTCACCCAGGGCGCCGAGTGTGCTCTCCAGGAGCGTCGTCTTCCCGGCGCCCGGCGACGAGACGAGGTTGATCGCCGTGACGCCATGCGCGGCGAGGCGCGAGCGCACCTGGGCGGCCAACTCGTCGTTGCGCTCCATCACGCGCATGCGATCCTCAATCGTGCGGACGGCCATCGTCGATCTCCAGTTATGCAACGCGCAGCACGTCGCCGCTACAGCGCAAGATGTG
>JBGPHO010000160.1:0-6277 GCA_041484425.1 Gemmatimonadaceae bacterium | reverse complement strand
CTCGGCATCATCGGCGTGTACGTCGCGAAGTCGGTGTCGAGTCCGGATGAGCCGGCGAACGTGTTTCTCCGAGTGCACCGGCGTTTCTAGCGATGCCGACACCGGAGTTCCTGGCTGGTCGCGCGATGGAGCCTGGGCGATGCTGAAGCTCTCGCTCGTCGCCGCCGGCGTTTTCGCCATCGCCGCACCGCTGGTCGCGCAGAAAGTGCGTCTGGATGTAGTGCTTCCTCCTCAGCCCGCGTGGGCAGACGAGCCGCCGGCGGTTTCGTCCGCGGGACTGCTGGCAGACCCGTCAATGCGCGATCTACTGTCGAACGGATTTCCCGCGCGTCTGCACTATCGTCTGGAGCGATGGGCGTCGGGCCGCTGGTTCGACGATCTCAAGGCCGCGTTCGAGTGGGATGTCATTCTCAAGTACGACGTGCTCGGGAAGAAATACCAGGTGGTTCGCGTCGTGAACAAGAAGGCCGAATCACTCGGCGACTACCCGGGCACGGCCGAGGCCGAGAACGCCGTGGAGTCGCCGTACAAGGTGGCGATCTCGCTGCCCAAGAGGGGGGAGCGCGGATACTACAACCTGCTGCTCGATGTGGAGACGCTTTCGCTCAGCGATCTCGATGAGGTGCAGCGATGGCTGCGGGGGGAGCTCAAGCCGGCGGTCAGCGGGAAGAAGAATCCGGGGACCGCTTTAGGGCGCGGAGTTAGGACGCTGGTGGTGAGGTTGCTGGGTGGGGAGAAGAGACACTACGAAGCGCGTACTGGGACGTTCCGACCTTGACGACAACTACGCTGCTACCCGCGGCCCGCTGAACGCTGAGCGCTGTTCGCTAAATTGTCGGGACAGGGTGTGCTGGCTGGAAAGTAATGGCAGTTGCCTGTGCTTCGAATGCCACGGGAACGGTCCTGACGTAGGCAGCGAAGAGCGGGCGGCGAAGAGCGGGGAGCGGGCAGCAGCGTAGTTGGTTGCAGTTTCAGTTTGCAGTTGTAGCTAACCGACCCGGTGCACCCCATGATTGGGGTGCCTGTTCTCGAGATCCTCGAGGTGATGCAGGGTCTCTTCACCGTAAAAGATCCGGATGTACTTCGCCTGGGTCGGAGTCAGCCGGCGGACGGCCCAGCTCAGATGCACGAAGTGCGGCTCGACCGGCGCGTGCATCGGATGCATCCCGATCTCGCTTGGCAGGTTGTTCGCTTTCCTGGTGTTGCAGGGGCTGCAGGCGGTGACGACGTTGGTCCAGTCGTTCGCGCCTCCGCGGGAGAGCGGAATGAGGTGGTCGCGGGTAAGCGACTCGCGCGGCTTGAGCTCGATCTGAAGGCGTCCGCAGTACTGGCAGCGATAACGATCGCGCGCGAACAGGAAGGTGTTAGTCACCTGACGGCGGAAGCGACGCGGGACGTGGATAAAGCGCATGAGTCGGATCACTGCCGGGCGAGGAATCGTCAACCGCTCGGAGCGAACCACACGATCAGCATCTGCCTCGACGATTTCGGCCTTTCCATCGATGACGAGCCGCAGTGCGCGGCGCAGCGGGACCATCGTCAAAGGCTCAAACGAAGCATTCAGTGCCAGACAACCAACGATCAAGCACTCCTCCTGGGCGAACCCACCCAAAATATACTGCTGGTACAGCACTGCCACCCGTCTGACACGCGCTTGCCGCAACTGCGCCGAGGGCAACGGCGGGAAAAGACCTGTGTCTGTGCTCTCCTATTGCGACGATTACCTAGTGTCACCCGTTACCCTTTCCTGCCTCGAAAATCCGCGACTATCGCCGGTGTCCGCACCTAATTGGCTTGCATCTAGATCGGCGCGGCCGACATGTCCCCGACCGCCTCCCGGGCGACCTTCCCACGCACACCCGTCGATGCAGCTTTACGCGGAGGAACCGGGGTCAGCCAGCCATAGCGGTCTTCAAGAACCCCGGTGGCAATTCCCATGTACTCCCTCTGAATCTGGAGCGTGAGGACGCCCGGCTTCCCCACACCAACTGGAATGCGATCCACCGACCGGATCGGCGTGATCTCGGCGGCCGTTCCGGTAAAGAACAGCTCGTCGGCGATGTAAAGCATCTCGCGGGGAATCGACCCCTCGACGACTTCGACATCCATGTCGCGCGCGATCTGAATCACGGAGTCGCGGGTGATCCCATTCAGAATTCCGGAGGCGACCGTCGATGTGTAAAGCTTGCCGTCGCGAACGAGGAAGAGATTCTCCCCGCTTCCCTCCGACACGAGGCCGAAGGAATCGAGCATGATGCCTTCGACGTAGTTGTCCACGCGCGCCTGCATCTTTGACAGCTGGCCGTTCAGGTAGTTCCCGCCTGCCTTCGCCATCATTGGGAAGGTGTCGGGCGCAGGCCGTCTCCAGCTCGATACGCACACGTCAGCGCCATTCTTGAGCGCCTCGGTGCCCAGGTACGTGCCCCAGGTCCACGGAATGATGAAGACTTCGAGCGGGGTATCGTGCGGAAGCACGCCCATCTGCTCGCCAGTTCTGATGGCAACGGGCCGCAGGTAGCAGTGCGGCAATTCATTCTCGGCGACTGTTTCGACTGCGGCCCTCGACATTTCATCGATCGAGTACTTGAGGGGCATGCGGTAGATCTTGCACGAATCCGCGAACCGCCTCATGTGGGAGCCGAGTCGGAAGACGGCTGGCCCATCGGGCGTCTCGTAGCAACGGATACCCTCGAACACGCTCGAGCCGTAGTGAACTACGTGACTCATCACGTGAATCGTGGCGTCTTCCCAATCCACGAACTTGCCGTCGCGCCAGATACGGTGGTGGTTGTCTACTGCCGGCATTGAGTCGGGCTTCCTTCAGTGAGGAGATTCAATCTATCGAAACGGTGAGCTTATTCGCTACCGGCTACGAGTTCGGCGGTTGCCCGGCGTAGAGTGGGCGCCGCTCAATGGCCACTATAAAACCGAGGCAGGGTGCCGTAGACCAACTCCGCTTCCTGGCTGGGAGCCTTCATACAGGCGTTCGGAGTCGGGCGGGGTGACAGATCGCGCGATTTCGACCAGCGTCCAGTCGATCAAGTTCTCGCTGCCCAGGCAGAGAGATCATGCCCGACCCTGCTGACGCGGTCAGCCAGCGCGTCGTCGGCAGCCAGGGGCCGCCCCCTATCCACGAGCACACGTCCACGCACAGTGACCAGCTCGGCCGAGCGCCCAGGCAGTGCGAAGATCGCGGCGGAGTACGGGTCCCCGATCGGGGTCGTTCGAGCCATGTCGATCCGGAACGCGGCGAGATCCGCGTCCTTGCCAACCTCGAGTGACCCGATTCGCGAATCGATTCCAAGTGCGCGGGCGCCGCCGATCGTTGCCAGCTCCAACGCCTGATGCGCACCGAACGCGTCGTGCCTCCGCGTGGCGGCGCGATGAATGAGGACCGCAAGACGCGCTTCGTCGAGAATATCCATTCTATTATTGCTTGCCACCGAATCGGAGCCCATGCCGACGCGAATTCCGGCGGCCATCAGCGGCAGCAGCGGCGCGATGCCGTGTCCGAACTTCGCGTTCGACGCCGGACAGTGCGCCACCGCACAGCGATGACGCGCCATGATCTCAATGTCGACTCCGTCAACCCGCACGCAATGAATGAGCAGCGGCCCGCGCTCCAGCGCGCCGTGCTGCTCGAGCAACGCGATTGGCGAGCGCGCCCGCCGGCCGACGGGAATTCCCCGACGCCGCCAACGATCGGCGAAGTCACCACTTCCGCTCGCCACGATATCGTGCTCCGCCTCGCTCTCGGCGATGTGCATCGCGAGCGGAAGCCGGCGCGCGTTCGCGAACTTCGTCGCAGCTTTGTACAAAGGGTCCGACACCGTGTACGGGGCGTGCGGCGAAACGCCGAGCGAAACGAGCTCTGTCTGCTCGAGCCGGAGTCTCTCGACGCCCTCCTCCAGCTCGCGCATCGCGACATCCGATTGGGAAGGATCGGGTCCGAAGACTTCCTGGTACATGATCCCGCGGACGCCCAGCTCGCGCATCGCCTGCATCACCACACCACTGGAGCACGTATCGGCATAAGTCGTGATTCCGGCTTCGAGCCCTTCCACGATCCCGAATCGCGCGGAATCGAGCAGCATCCCGGCGTCGAGAACCTCATCGCGGCTCTGGCGAAGCTTGTCAATCCACTCGGTGAATTGACAATTCTCGAGAAAGCCACGCATCACGGTGAGCTCGAGGTGGGTGTGGGTGTTGACGAGGCCGGGAAGGAGAATCGCCTCGCCGAGCTCGTAGTCCTGACCCTTTGGCGCGTCGGCTCGCGGGCCGACGTAGGTGATCACTCCGTCGCTCTCGACGACGGTTCCGTTTTCGATCGGCGGCTGGGTGATTGGCAGCACCCAACGCGCATGGTAGCGCATCAGCGCGGGATCGGGACCGGCGTATGGGCCGGTGACGGGATCGTGTCGGCTCGAGGGCGCGTAGTGTCCCGACGCGGTGCAGGCCGACGCGTCGTATCGAACACCGTCGGTGCCCGTCGCGATGCCGGCACCGGCTCGTAACCCGGCTGAATTGGAGGAGGAGTCACGGTGATCGGCCCTCGAACTACACCGGGCTGCACCAGCGGACCTGCGTTCGTATCAACTGCTGGAAGGCCCGGATTCGTGTACGGTCCGTGCTTGTCGCAGTCGCGGGTTGGCTCGGTGCCGGAGATGTAGAACTCGCTCGCGACCAGATTCCGCGGGCAGTACTGCGTCTGAAGCAATCCGCTGCTGACGTCGACCTCACGCGTCACGATCGACAGCGGCTTCGGCCAATCCGGGGGCGCCGGCTTGCGGCGGTAGACCTCGGTCATGAACGCGGTCCACGCCGGTGCCGCCAGAACGCCGCCCTGCGCATTGTCCTTGATCTTCGACGGACGGTCGAGTCCATACCACACGCCGGCAATGAGATCGGCGGTGTAGCCGACGAACCAGACGTTGGTGCCGTCGTTCGTCGTTCCCGTCTTTCCGCCGGCGGGAAGATGAAAGCCCGATTCCCAGACGCCGGCCGCGCTTCCGCGACGAATCACGTCTTTCATCATGTCGACCATGATCCACGCTTCCTCGGGCGACAGCACCTGTGTCCGCGTCGGAGTCGGCTGCCACAGAATCTCTCCCTTCTGATTCTCGACCCTCAGAATCGCGTTCGGGGTCGCGCGGACGCCGAGATTGGCGAATGCGCTGTAGGCGGAGATCAGCTCGATCGGATAGACGTCGGCCGCGCCGATGTGGATGGATGGATACGGAGGGATCGGAGTGGTGATGCCAAAATTCCTCGCTTCATTAATGACGGTTTGCTCGCCGAGCTCCATGCCGAGCCGGACGGTGGAAACGTTGCGGGAGAGGTAGAGGGACTGCCGGAGCGGGATCTGTCCCAGGAATTTCAGATCGTAATTCTGCGGCGCCCATTCGGGTTGACCCGGCACCTGGAGCACGAGCGGACTGTCGTTGACGAGATATGACGGCGACCTGCCGTTCTGAATCGCGGCCGAGTACACGATCGGCTTGAACGTCGAACCTGGCTGGCGCAGCGCCTGAACCGAGCGATTGAATTTGGAGTCGTCGAAATCGCGGCCGCCGATCATGACGCGCACCGCGCCATTGCGCGGGTCGAGCGCGAGGAACGCGCTCTGCAGGTAGGGTGACGTGCCGCTGCCCTCGTCGCCCTCCCGGTGAGCGACGTAATGCTCATACGTCTCGTGGCTGTACGGTCCGAAGCGTCCGGCTTCGATCGCGCGCGCCTGGTGCTCGAGTGCCCGCTCGGCGGCCCCCTGCATGTCGAGGTCGAGCGTCGTGTAAACCTTGAGTCCCTGCTCGTACAGCTGCTTGCCGAACTGCGCGTCGAGTTGCTGGCGCACCCATTCGACGAAATAGGGTGCTGTCTCGCCGGAGATCGACTTGTTGGCGAGCTGAAGCGGGTACGCTTTCGCCCTGCTCGCGTCCGCGTCGCTGATGCGTCCATTCTGGCGCATCAGCTCGATGACGGTATTGCGGCGCTGGATGGCGCGCTCGGGGAAGCGAACGGGATTGTAGCGGGCAGGCGCCTTCGGCAGGGCGGCGAGAGTCGCGGCTTCGGCGAGGTTCAGATCGCGAACGGACTTCCCAAAGTATCGCTGCGATGCAGTCTCTACGCCGTACGCGCCGTGGCCGAGATCGATCTGATTGAGGTAGAGCTCGAGAATTCTCTTCTTGTCGTACTTCGCCTCGATCGAGCGGGCGACTTTCGCTTCCTTGACCTTGCGGATGATGCTTTTTTCGCGCGAGATCTGCTCGGGGAAGACGTT
>JBGPHO010000159.1:0-6289 GCA_041484425.1 Gemmatimonadaceae bacterium | reverse complement strand
GCCGATTTTCCGATGGGCCTCGACTCCAGCGCCGATGAAGCGCGCCCGCGTGGAGAGAATGAAGTTGCCCGTCATCCGTTTCCATACGAAATGAAAATCGTCGCGGTCGCCCCACATGTTCTGGCCCGAGCCCGCAACCAGATACGCCTGGCGCTGCCCCTCGTACGAGACGGATCCTGGGCTCCGTACGCGGCCGACATCCGTCTGCGCATCGAAGATGCCAAGCGGGCCTTGGGCGCTAACGACCTCGCCGCTCAATGCGAGGCCCAGAGCGGGAATGAGAATGTGGAGAGCAGGAAAGTGCATGGGATCTCCGGTCTGACGGCTTAGTTCGGCTGCAAGGGCGTCGCAATCAACGGCGTCTCGAAAACTTCACATGTGTCACCTTTGGCGCGGCCACCGTCCGTACGGGCTCGAGACCGCACAAATTGTCGCCGACGCCGTCGAAAAGCCGTTCACCGCTGCCGAGCAGCGTCGGCACGATGCTGATCTCCATCTCGTCGACAAGGTCGGCCGCGAGGTACTGCTGCGCGGCACTGGCTCCCCCGGCGAGTGAAACATCCTTGCCGCCGGCGGCTCGGCGCGCCTGTTTGAGCGCCGCCTCGATTCCGTTCGTGACAAACGTGAATGTCGTTCCGCCTTCGAGCTCGAGCGGCTCGCGGTCGTGATGCGTGAGCACGAACACGGGGTGATGGAAGGGAGGGTTGACTCCCCACCAACCGTTCCACGGTTTCCTGGCATCCCAGGGGCCAGGGTGACCGCCGAACATGTTGCGCCCCATCACAGTGGCTCCGATGTTGGCAAGCGACTCCTCGATGACCGCGGTGCTTTCGTTGACCTCGCCACCTTCGAGTCCGTGGGGCGCGCGGAATGCCGCGAGCCCAAAGGCCCACTCGTGCAATCGAGTCCCGCCAATCCCGAGCGGGTTGTCCACGCTCTGACCGGGACCGGCAACGAACCCGTCGAGCGACATGGAGATCTTGAACCGCAGCCTGGACACGTCGGAAATCTGCTCGTCAGCTGCAACGTGCGTTAGGCGCGCGGCAGCCTCAGGGCTGCTGCGCGAGCTTCTGCATTTCTCGCCACGTGACGAGAATGACGTGGTTGTCCTTCAGAGCCTTCTTGAACTCGGGACTGGTCACGACGTCGTAATCGCGTTGCCGCCATGCGGAGCCGTAGGGCTCGTGGTTGACGGTCACGGCTTGCAGCTCGCTGTCGTCATGACCGAGATGGACGATCATCTCGGTGAGACCTGGCTTGAGGTTGGCAATCGACTTGAGGTAGAACGCCTTCCATTGATCGCGCGGAACTTCGGTGCCGGCGATGATCACCCCATCCAGCAGGACGTCCTGCGCCCTGAGTCCCGCCTGGGGCGCGGCGAGCGGACTGCCTTTGACAGCGAGAAACGGGAGATGATAGTCGTGGGCCACCCTGACGTACGTAGCAATGAGCTCGGGCGTGGTAAAGAGAGAGCCCATGTGGCTATCGAGATGTGTTGGACGAATCCCCAGCGCCAGAGCGCGGTCGATTTGCGCGCGGAGCTCACGCTCGACCTCGAGTGGCTTCGCTCTCGCCGCGACCAGTTTCTCATCGTTTGGGAAAGTACCGGCTGAATCGAGCAGGCTCGGAATCTTGTCCGCCGGCGAGACGCTTCCCCAGCGATACGTTTCCCATTCGCTGGTCAGCGTGAGGTGTAGGCCGAGATCCGCATTGGGGTGCGACAGGGCGTAAGCGGCGACCTCGGTGACCCAGGGCGTCGGCATCATGATGCTCGCGGACGAGACCGCGCCTTTATCGAGCGCGTCAAAGCTCGCCGCATCCGCGGAGTGCGCGAAACCAAGATCGTCCGCGTGGAGAATCAGCAGCTTCGCGTCGGCGGGATGGCCGAGGCGCTCGGCTATGGTTTTGGTCTGCGCAGAAAGCGTTGATGCGAGAAGGAGCGATACTACTAACGACCGTAGCAGCGGTTGCATGGGAAGCCTCTGAGATCGGGGAAGCATTCTTAACGAGCAAGGGTCCGGCGCACGTTCCATCCGGTAACTACCAGGCGCGGAGGCGCGCCGCCCAGGTCGCGCACGCGATATGTCGCCGTGATCGTGCGGGTCTCACCGGGAAGCAGCGAGACGTAGTTATCCTCCCACAGCACCGGCAGCGCTTCCTCGTCACCGCGACCGGTGACCTGCATTCGCATGAAGAACGCGATGGACTTGCCGGGATTCTTCAGCGTCACCCGTGCCTGCCCCGTGCCGTTGCTACTGCTGAAACGCGCAGTCGCATTCACGGCCGCGGTCGGCATGCTCCTGAGCGCGGTGTAGTCGGCGTAGCTCTTTACCGGCGTGTTGTACCAGGTGGATGAATCGGATAACACGTCAGGGCGCGTCGACAGCCAGTAGAAGTTCGTGCTGAGTGGATGCCCGCCGGCATCGATCAGTCGCAGGTCCACCAGATACGCACCCGTGATTCCCTCCTGCTCGTGCAGCGTGGACACGCGCATGCTGGAGTCCGGCGGGATGTCGATGACTGTATCGCGACCCAACCTTTGCGTGCCATCGACATTGTAGACCATTGTCCGCAGATGCACTCCGCGCAGTGGCGTGTGGCTCGCACTGCTGTTGACCACTGCAATCGACCGGTCGTCGTAGGAGAACAGGACATGCACGGGCTCGTTGCCTTTCTTCGCGCCGAAGTATCCGCCGGCCGGCAGGAGGTACCAGTCGAAGAGGTGCCAGTAAATCGAAGGCCACGCGTTGTTGAACATCCACTGGATTACGCCCGTCGAGACGTACGCGTTGCGTCGGTACGCCTCGAACATCGCGCGCTCGTTCTCGTACGTCATGAGCTGCGAAGTGATGGTGTAATCCTCGGCGGTCGTGGGCGCGCCGAACCGCGTCGATAGCGCGACGTTGTAGCGAGCGAGCAGGCGCGAGAACACGCCACTCGCGGCATGGTACACCCACACACTGTCCAGCGGCCACTTTATGTCCTGCGCCGGAATCATCCGCCGGATGCTCTCTATCGGCGGGATCGCGGCGCCGGGGCTCGTCTCCGTGTTGTACGCCCACGCCCCGCCGTTAGTGCTGTCCTGCATCCAGTACGACGGCGGCACCCAGTCATACGGTCCCGTCATCTTCACTCCACTCGCTCCCGAAAATTCGGCTGGCTTTGCGCTGGCCGAGGAGATCGTAGGATTGGGCCACGCCTCCTGCTGTTCGATGTCGAGGTAGATCTTCTCGACGTCCGCGGGCGGCGGATTGTCGCTCCCATTCAGCCAGACAAAGACGCTCGGATGCCCGCGCACCCGGCGGATTTGATCGCGCAGTGATGCTGCCGCCACCGCGTACTGCTCCGGCCCCCACTTTTTCCATTCCTCCCATGCGTCGCAGCACACCCATCCGGTCATTACGAGCAGGCCCAGGCTATCCGTCTGATGAAAGAAGCGATCGTTCTCGTAGTTGCCTTCCAGCCGGATGGTGTTGAGATGCATGTCGAGTGCGTAGCGGAGCTGCGCATCCTGACGCTCCGGCTGTGGCCGGAAGAACATGTCGGGTGCCCAGCCGCCACCGCGGATCAGAATTCGTCGACCGTTCACGCGGAAGAGACGCCCGCCCTTCGGCGTCGATTCGGAAGTGACTTCGCGGATGCCGAATCGGAGATTTTGCCGATCCGACACGCGACCGCCGCTCACGAACTCAAGCGAGAGATTGTACAGCTCGGGCTTGCCAAGCTCGGCGGGCCACCAGAGGCGCGGGTTCGCGAAGTGTAGTTGCGGAAAACTGTCAGGCGTGAAGCGCACGAACGCGCTGTCCTGTGGCGCGAGCGTGACGGGCCGGCCGAACGCGACGGATCCGATCCGGCCGCGCAGTGTCCCCGTGACCTGATGTGACGTGAGGTTTCTGAGATTCGTAGCGACGGTGAGATCCGCGCTCCGCAGTGTCGCTGTGTCGACGCGGCTCACGACCTCCGGGGTTCGTACGACGACATCGCCGCTTGCGCTAAGGTATGCCGGCTGCCACAGCCCCATGTTCTTGTCCGGCGGCGACGGATTCCAGTCCACCCAGGTCGTCTGGAGATCCGGCGGTGTAGGCGCAAAGACCTCGACAGCGAGTGCGTTCGCGCCGTTCGCTATCAGCGCGTCGGTGATGTCGTACGCGTAGCGCCGGTACGTGCCTACGACAGCGTTCGAGTCCGCGAGACGGCGGCCGTTCAGCCAGATGTTCGCGCGGTAATTGATGCCATCGAAATGGAGTGTGACGCGTCGGCCGCGCATTGTTGCGGGCACGCGGAACGTGGTGCGGTACCACCAGGGCACGGCGTAAGGACTCTGGGGATCCATCGCCGTGTGCGTGAAGTTCGCGCCGATCGGGATAGTCGTCCCGGGGAGCTCTCGGAGATTCATCCCAAAGAACGGGTCGCGATATAGGCTGTCGTCGACGAGTGTGCCTACCACCGTCGACGGCACTGTCGCGCGGTACCAGCCAGTCGGATGGTAGGCGCTCGTGGAGATCGTCGCGCCGTCCACGCCGACTTTTGCCGACGACTGAATCAGCCAGCCATCGTGCAGCATTTGCCGCTCCTGCGCCGGCGAGGTGCCTGCGGCCCAGAGAAGCAGTGAGAGGACCGCCGAGATGCCCTTCATGACGCCGCCTCCTGTAAGCCGAACGGCCAACGTTTTGTACTCCAGGACCAAAGCAGAAACGCCAGGCAACCGAGTGCCAGTACGCTAACGCCGAACAGGATCACCAGAACCTGCGTGGTGGCGAAGACGAAGATCCACCCGGCGAGCGCAACCAGTGCCGGGAGCGGATAGAGCCACATGCGGTAGGGGCGCGGCATGTCCGGTGCCTGCCGGCGCATAAGCATCAAGCCGAAGGCCTGTCCCATGAACTGCACCAGAATGCGCGTGACGATGAGCGCGTCGATGACCGTGCCGAGCGAGAAGAAGCCCGCCACGATCGAGATCGCTCCCAGCACGAGCAGCGAGATGTACGGGAAGCCTTTCGTAGGGTGCAACCGGCCGAACACGCGGAAGAAGTAGCCGCTCTCCGCCGCGGCGAAGGGGATGCGCGAGTACCCGAGCAGCAGCGCGAACACCGACCCGAACGCTGTCCAGAGCACCAGCAGCGTGAAGATCGTCGCCACGCCAGTGCCGTAGATCTTCTGCATGAAGATCGAGACAATGAAGTTCGACTCCGGGTGCGCGTCGGCCGGCACGAACTCCCGCCACGGGACGACGCCGATGATCGACAGGTTGATCCCGAAGTAGATGAGAGCAACGGCGGCGGTGCTGATCAGGATCGACCGAGGGATGACGCGCCCCGGATCGCGCACCTCGTCGCCGATGTAGCAGACGTCGTAATACCCCAGGTAGTCGTAGATCCCGATCCGTGAGGCCGCGCCGAGGCCGAGGAAGAATCCCAGTGAGAAGTTGAACGCGCCGGGCGGAAAGTCGAAGGCGACGCGCGGATTGAAGTGCGTCGCGCCGGTGACAATCACCGCGAGCACCGTGATCAGCGTCCCGATCCAGAGCGAGATCGTGATTTTGGCGATCGAATGGATGCGCCGGTACAGAAGCGCGATGTTGACCAGTCCCACTATCGTGACGAGCGCAATCACGCCGGGTCGCGTCAGTCCCGTCCAGATGAAGCTCGCGTACTGGGCAAAGCCGATGTAGCCCGACGCGATTTCGAGCGGGCCACTGAGCACGAATTGCCAGACGAACAGGAACGCCATCAGCCGCCCGAACCGCTCGCGCCCAAACGCCTCGCGCAGGTAGTGGAACGATCCGCCCGACCCGGGCATCGCCGCGCCCAGCTCGCTCCACACCATCCCGTCGCAGATCACGATGACGAGCGCCACGATCCAGCCCAGCATCGCCTGCGGACCGCCGAGCGCCGTCATGAGCAGCGGGATCGTGATGAACGGTCCAACGCCGATCATGTTGGTCATGTTCAGCGCCGTCGCGGGCAAGAGGCTGAAGCGGCGGACGAGCTGGGGATGCTCGAGCGGAGTCTTGGTGTTGCCGCGCGGAGTAGTCGGGGTGGTCATGTCGCGTTTTGTCGAAGTAATTTGCAAGCTCGCGTGCCTTCCGGCGAGAAGACAATCCTCTTCGCATCGGCGCAATGCCCAGGTAGAGCTAGAACTCCGGACTCAAGGTATTCGAGGGCGCGAGAGTGCATTAAGCGAGTAGCTTGCCGCGCAACAGAAACCGAAGGCAAACGCAACGATCCAGACGGCCGCAGATGACGTAGACGCGAGCAGGAACGCCGTCGAACCCGCAAACAATGCAGCG
>JBGPHO010000158.1:0-6319 GCA_041484425.1 Gemmatimonadaceae bacterium | reverse complement strand
GTCGGCCCGATGCTCATCGTCGTCACGATCCTCGAAGTGTCCGCCGGGGCACTGAGCGCGGTCGGTTGCGCGCTGCTGCTGCTGACCCACGATTCGATGGTGGCATTTTTCGGCGCGGTGGTCGCGGGCGTAAACATCATCGCACTCTTCTTCGGGCAGCGCATATCGAAGGATTACGCCGGCGCGGCTGCGCTCGTGCCGTACTTTCTCCTCACGCTCGCGGCGATATACTTGCTCGCTGAACACTGAATGTGGGATCGACTGAAAAGAACGGGATCCGAGATGTCAAACTGCAAACTGAACGGGATCCGAGATGTCAGAGGCATAGATCTCAGTCGGTAGTCACCGCGCGCTGACCGTATCCGCGCGTAATCCGAGTACAACCCACCACCTGTGCCATAATGCCACTCGGGAACGTCGCAGCGTAGTTACCAAAACCTGATATCTACACTTCATAAGATCTCGGATCCCGTTCAGTTAGCAGTTTACACTGCTGGGTCGCGCAATAGATATCATTCCTAGCGCATCTCCCTGATCATGACGCCTCTGGCCGCCAACTCCCGGATGTACTTCTCCGCGGGAATCGCCTCATCGGGTGTGAACACGCCGGCTTTTCCGATCTCTCCGCGCGCCTGCATCTGCCCTGTGATCGAGAGCGAGTAGCCGGTCGAGCGCTCCATCGCGCTGATCCCGTTTTCTTCGTCGTAGTAGTCCACCATCTCCCACCCGATTCGCTTTGGCTTTCCGTCCTTCGTGCCTTCGGCATAGACTCGCAGAGCGACGAGATCGTAGGCGTTTGGCTTGGTAAGACGCGGACCCATCGCGGCAACGACGAGATCGCGCGGAACGACTTTGACCCCCTTCACGTCGACCGGGTTCAGGTCGAGCAGGCCCAGCTCCCGAATCGCTTCCATGATGCGCGCGTGGCCGGGATAGCGGAGCGTCTTGTACTCCATCGTCGGAATCTTTCCTTCGTAGCGGGACGCCATCGTCGAAAGGCCGCCCGCCGTGTGAAATCCCTCGAGCTCCCCAAGTGATCCGCCGAAGTTGACGACCTCGAGCTCCGACAGCGCTTTTACCTGCGTGCGCTTCCCTTTGCGCAGCACCCAGGACAGCGTCGTGTAGTAGTCGAGCACTCCCTCGAGCGAATATACGATCTGGTAATTGAGGGGCGGCTCGGGACGCTGCGGCAGTCCCCCGACGAAAATGCGAACGGACTCGACCGTGTCCAGCTGCTTGATCGCGTGCTCCGCCAGGATGTTCACCATCCCCGGCGCCAACCCACAGTCCGGGATGATCGTGATTCCTTTTTTCTTCGCGGCCGCGTCCAGCGTTTTCTGCTTGACCACGATATCGGTATTTCCACCCAGATCCGAAAAGTGCACTCCGGCTTCGACGGCGAGCTCGGCGAGCTCGAAATTGAAGTAGTACGGAATCGCGCTCATCGCCGCGTCGCACTGCCGCATCAGCGCGAGCACCGCTTCCCTGTCGCGGACATCGAGCGTCGTGAAGATCAGGCGGTCGCCGGAGTACGGCGCGAGGAATTGCGGGAGGTGGCCGGTGTGCAGATCGGCCAGGCGAACTTCTTTTACTTCGGGATTCTGTAGCAAATCATACGCGCACGCGGAGCCCTGCAGCCCGGCGCCAAGAACTAACATTCGCATTACGTGTGCATCTCCAGAAATTTTGAGCTGGACTCGCTTTTGCAATTTACCGGGGCGAGGTGCTTCCCGTTACCCCGCGCGGGGGGCCTCCCAATCCGGCGGATTATCGAGAGTAGATTGAGCCGGCAAATCGAAGAGAACATGACCGCACAGACTGACGGCGCGCGTTGGCGTGATCACCTGATCGAATCGCCGGCGCAGATAAAAGACCTGCTGGAGAACACGCATCGAATCGCCGTGCTCGGCATCAAGCCGGATCCCGACCAGCCGGCGTACTACGTCCCCGAGTACGCGGAGCGCGCCGGATACGAGATCGTGCCCGTTCCGGTCTACTACAAGGATCTCACCGAGATGATGGGCAAGAAGGTCTACCGGAAGATCTCCGACATTCCGGGCGACATCGACATGGTCAACGTCTTCCGCCGTCCCAACGACATCCCATCACACGTCGACGACATCATCGCCAAGAAGCCCAGGTCGGTCTGGTTCCAGCTGGGTATCCGCAACGATGCCGCCGCGGAGAAACTCGCGCATGCTGGCATCGATGTCGTTCAGGACCATTGTCTGCTGGTCGAGCTGCGGAGAATCGGGAAATAGAGTACGCGTTGGCGCGCTTCGGCTTGCATCCACAGAACCAAAGCAGGGAGCCGTTAGCGAACTAACGCTGGGTGGCTCGGAGTTTACATACTGGCGTTAGGGTCGCCCGGATTTTAGATCCGCGCGACCGACTGACATCGGCATTTCACAGGCACGTTAGACCTTGACGCAGGAGGTCCGTACGCCGCCGGAAAAGCTCCCGGCGATCTAGCTGCAAAGCTTACAGCCCCCTGCTTTCGTTTTGTGGATGCCAGATTGAACCAATCAGACCGTACCCGGCACCCACTACCAGGTTACCGTGTAGACCACCGGCTCAACCGCAATCTCGTTGGGATCCGCCTTACTCCGCGGCGCGAGCGCGATTATGTACTTCCCGCCCGCCGTCGCAGCGAGGGCGACTCCAGCGCCGACAACTCTCTGCGCTCCCGTACTGCCCACTCCGGGCGGCCCCACGATCGTGATCACTCCGCGCACGGACTGGATCGTGAAAGTCTGCATGCCGCGCCGGATCTGGATCGGCAGTGACAGATTCATGTCGATCGGCACCGAGCGGTCGAGCATAGGACCCATCGTGAACTTCACATCTGCCAGTTTGCTGCTCGACGGCAGTGTGCCATGCAGCGCACCCGTCACAGGATCGAGCGCTGACCACGTCTGACTCGGTTCGTTGTCCACCGCGCGCGCCGGGCTGTTGCCGAGCGCGAGAGTGGATCCGTCGGTGGTCCAGCGTACCCGCCAGCCGCGAGCGATTGGAAACAGCCTGGGCGCGGCGCTGTCCGCAGCGGCCTGCCCGCGCGGATTGTCAGGTATGTGGATGACGCCCGGCTGCGCGACTGCTCGCGCGAGCGACATCCCACTCGCGGGAAACGAACCCGCGCGGAGCGTAGCGGTATCGATCGAAGTGCGGCGCGCAACGTCCGTCAGCAGATCGGTTCCGGTTCCGCCACCGGCCACCACCGTGTACGCGCGTCCGAATCCGATCCATTTCCAGTCGGGCGACGGCGCCACGTCCCACACGCTGTCCATCTGCACCTGGAATCCGCGCGCTTCATCGCCGAAGAAGAAACCATTCGGAACGGGCTCGTTTTCCACGCCGCCGGGATCAGCTACTACGATAACCGCCTTCCTGTCCGGCGAGAACGCCCACAACACCCGCTCCGCCATTCCGTGGGTGCCGCGGTTTACCGGCGTTACGGTCACGACGGGCGCCGGGCGCGTCGTGTCAGCAGTGCCTTCTTTTTTCGAGGAGTCGACGAGGCAGCCCGCGAGAACAATCAGTGCCGCGCAAGGGACCAGAGGGGAGATGCGATAAGTAGGCATATGGCTTAGGCGACGTGAACGGAGCGCCGGTATGGAAGCTAAAAAGCTAAACTGCTTTCGAGCTTATTGCTCCCTGCCTCGGTTTTGTGGATGCCTGTCGGCGAGCCTTTATCTCGACGCCGGAAACTGCTCAGACGCACACCAGATTACGTCCGCCGGCCTTGGCGCGGTAGAGCGCGCGGTCCGCGCAGTCGAGGAGATCTTCCGCCGTCTCGACCTTGGGCTCGGGGAAATCGGCTACGCCGATGCTCACCGTGAGGCGGAGTGGATCCCCCTTTCCGATGTCGAACTCGTGCGCCTGGATCTTGTCGCGGAGTCTCTCCGCAAACGCAATCGCGCCGGCTTCGCCCGTCTCGGGCACGGCGATCACGAACTCGTCGCCGCCGTAGCGGGCAACGGAGTCGACGCTGCGCGCGGTGCGGGCGAGCAGGAGCGCGACTTCGACGAGCACCTGGTCTCCCGCGAGATGCCCGAACGTGTCGTTCACATCCTTGAACTCATCGACGTCGATCATCAGGATGCTGAGCGGAGCGTTGTAGCGGCGCGTGCGCTCCACTTCCGTGCCGAGCTGCGCGAGCAGCGCGCGGCGGTTGAGCAGCTGCGTGAGCGGATCGGTGCGGGCCAGCGCCTCGAGGCGGAGATTGTCGGCCTGCGTCACCTCGACCATGTGCGCGCGTCGCATGGCGTTCATGGCGCTCTTGACCACGGTCTCCGCAAAATCTACGTCAGCTTCGTTCAGCGACGCCTTTTCGGCGGTGCGGCGTAGGAGGAACACGCCGGTGCGATCGAGATCGAGCCTGAAGGGTAGCGCGATGATCGAGCGCACGGAGATGACGCTGCCGTCCTTTTCCCACGCCTCACGCAGCAGTTTGTAGGCATCGGAGTGCCAGATGTCGGGAATCAGAACCGGCTGCTCGCTGGCGAGGGCGGCTTCGATCTCCGGATACTTGTCCAGTTCAACTTGAAGATTCTCTAACTGGGGGTCTTCGTGCGCCGAGGCCACGGTTCCCAAACGATCGCCGGACTTCGCGAAAATGACCGACGAGTGGCTCAGGTTGAGTGCGCGTGCGAGACGGCGCGCCAGCATGTGAAACAGCTCGCCCATGGAGAGCGAGCCCATGACGTCGTGAAGGATGTCCACGAGCGCTCCCCGCGCCGCGGCTTCGTCGAGCAGGCGCTGCACCTCGGACTCTGCCTTACGCAGTGCCGTGCGCAGTTTCTCTATTTCCGCGAGCTGATGAGCCGGGTCGGGGCGCTTGATCTTCATTCGTCGGTGAGGGCCTCGACCTGATCGGTCTCTGTGGCGGGGATGCCGTTTTCCGCGCCTTCGCCCTCATCTTCGGGAACGACACGAGCGACGGCAGTCACGAGATCTCCTTCATCGAGGTTGACGAGCTTGACCCCCTGCGCGATACGCCCGGTTACTCTCACCTGAGAGACGGAACTGCGAATGATCACACCATGTTTTGTGATGATCATTATCTCATCCGCGGGCAGAACTTCCATCAGGGCAACGACATCACCTGTTTTCTCGGTCCTATTCACCGTGATGATTCCCTTCCCGCCGCGCTTCTGCACCCGGTAGTCGGCGATGTTGGAGCACTTGCCCAGCCCGCGCTCCGTTACCACGAGCAGCGTCGCGTCGCGCTTGACGACGACCATGCCGATCACGGAATCGCCCTCGCGAAGCTCCACGCCTTTGACACCTGTGGTGTCGCGGCCCATCTCGCGCACATCCATCTCGTGGAATCGGACCGACAGGCCATGACGCGTGGCGAGAACGATGTCGTTGGAGCCGCTGGTCACCTGCACGTCGATCAACTCGTCGTCCTTGTCGATCTTGATCGCCTTGATCCCGGTCTGGCGGACGTTCGAGTACTGCGAGAGCGCACTCTTCTTCACCGTGCCGTTTCTGGTGCAGAAGAGGAGGAACTGCGTGTCCGAGAACTCACGGACGGGCACCATCGCCTTGATCTCTGTCTCGGGTGAGACGTTGATCAGGTTGACGATCGGCTTTCCCTTCGCCGCGCGGCCCGCCTGCGGGACTTCATGAACTTTCAACCAGAAGCACCTGCCGTCATCGGTAAAGCACAGGATGTAGTCGTGCGTCGAGCCGATGAAGAGGCGAGTCACGAAGTCTTCGTCCTTGAGACCCGCGCCGCTCAGGCCGCGGCCGCCGCGGCGCTGCTTGCGATACGTCGAGACCGAGGTGCGCTTGATGTAGCCGGTGTGGGAGATCGTGATGACCATGTCCTCTTCGGCGATCAGGTCCTCGATCGTGAACTCGCCTTCGTCGCTCGTGATCTCGGACCTGCGCTCGTCGCCGTACTTGTCCGACACCTGCTGCAGCTCGTCGCGGATGATCTTCAACCGGCGGGGCTTGGAGGCCAGGATCTCGCGCATCTCCTTGACGAACGCCCGGACTTCCTTGAGCTCGCTGTCGAGCTTCTCGATCTCCAGGCCGGTGAGCTTGGCCAGGCGCATGTTGAGGATCGCCTCGGCCTGCCGCTCGCTCAGCTTGAATCGCTTCTGAAGCTGCGTGCTCGCGGCCGGAGTGTCCTGCGCCGCGCGAATGAGCTTGATGACCGCATCGATGTTGTCGACGGCGATCTTCAGCCCCTCGAGGATGTGCTCGCGCTCGAGTGCCTTGTCCAGCTCGAATTGGGTGCGGCGGACGACGACCTGGTGCCGGTGCTCGATGTAGTGCAGCAGCACTTCCTTGAGCGGCATCACCTTCG
>JBGPHO010000157.1:0-6587 GCA_041484425.1 Gemmatimonadaceae bacterium | reverse complement strand
GCGAAAGACGGCCGGGTAACCCTGCGGGGAACCGTCAGCTCGTTCGCCGAGCGGCAGGACGCTGAGCGTGCTGCGTGGCAGGCTCTCGGAGTTACGAACGTGGAAGACTTGATCGCGGTCGCCTATTGACCGGCGTTCAGACGCGCACGTAGCGGCGGCAGAATTGCCACCGATGCGTGCGCGCCACATCGCGCGAATTCTGGAAGGGGGCTCTATGAAGCGTTTTCTCAACCGCCGCGAAGCAGGGCTCGAATTGGCGGAAAAGCTCGATCGCTTTGCCGGGAGACAGGATGTAGTCGTTCTCGGGCTTGCGCGCGGAGGAGTTCCTGTCGCGTACGAAATAGCACGCACGCTCGATTTGCCTCTCGATGTGTTCGTCGTGCGGAAGCTGGGCGCACCGGGGCACGAGGAATTTGCGATCGGCGCCATCGCAACCGGGGGTGTCCGCGTGCTGAACCAGGAAGCAATTCAGCTTCTTGGGATTACTCAGAGCGCGATCGACCGGATAACGATGCTGGAAGAGCAGGAGCTGAAACGCCGTGAGAAGATGTATCGGGGAGACCGCGGCGCGGTGGACGTAAAGGGTCTTACGGTAATCGTCGCGGATGATGGGCTCGCCACAGGCGCTACGATGCAGGCCGCAATAACTGCCCTGCGCCAACAGCACCCGGCCGCCATCATCGTCGCTGCCCCCGTCGTTGCTCCCGACACCTGCAGATACCTGCGGACCGTGGCGGACGGGTGTGAGTACGTGCTGGCACCCGAGCCGTTCTACGGAGTGGGACTTTGGTACGCTGACTTCTCGCCAACGAGCGACCGCGAAGTCCAGTTGCTTCTGGAGGCCGCCGAGCGCGACGCCACCTCTCCGGTTCCACGCTACGCATACCAGTACTGAGGAGGGCACGATGACGCTGTCTATTGATCGAGGGCTTCGCCACGAGCTGCGGAAGGAAGCGCATCAAATGACGGGCGACCGTGAGGACTTTGATCCGCTGCTCGCGCTCGTCGGCGACAGCCGCTTCGTCCTTATCGGCGAGGCCTCCCATGGAACGCACGAGTTCTACCGGATACGCGCGGAGATCACCAAGCGACTCATTCGCGAGAAAGGCTTCTCGGCCATCGCGGTGGAAGCAGACTGGCCCGACGGGTATCGCGTGAATCGTTATGTGCAGGGGAGAGGCGGCGACACAGACGCTTCCCAGGCGCTCGGCGGCTTCAAGCGCTTTCCGCAGTGGATGTGGCGAAACGCGGACGTACTCGAGTTCATCGGCTGGCTCCGTGATCACAACGACGCGATGCCGATCGAATCGAGGGTTGGCTTTTACGGACTCGACCTCTACAGTCTGCACGCTTCGATGGAAGCAGTGTTGTCATATCTGCGGGTTGTCGATCCGGAGGCGGCTCGCAGAGCTCAGAGACGCTATGCCTGCTTCGACCATTTTGGGGAGAGTCCACAGGACTACGGGTACGCGGCGACGGCTGGTCTCGCTCCATCGTGCGAAAACGAAGTAGTCGCGCAGCTCACGGAGCTGCAAAGGTCGGCCGCCGAGTATGCGATTCGCGACGGGAGAGTGGCTGCGGACGATCTCTTCTTCGCCGAGCAGAATGCGAGAGTGGTTCGGAATGCCGAGCGGTATTATCGAGCGATGTTCGGAGATCACGCCAAGTCGTGGAATTTGCGCGACCGCCACATGGCGGAGACGCTGGATGCTCTGATCGCGTTTCTGGAGTTCGATCGGCGCGCCCCGAAGATCGTGGTGTGGGCCCACAACTCACATCTCGGTGATGCCCGTGCAACCCAGATGGGGATCAAAGGCGAGCTGAACGTGGGTCAGCTGGTGCGAGAGCGGTGGGGGAACGGCGCGCTTCTCGTCGGATTCAGCACCTACTCGGGCACCGTGACCGCCGCGTCGGACTGGGACATGCCGGCTGAGCGGAAGATCGTCCGTCCGGCGCTGGAAGAGAGTTACGAGGCTCTGTTCCACGAGCTGGGCCTCCGAAACTTCTTTCTCAGTCTACGAGGAAACAACGAAGCCGTTCTCGGTTTGCGACAGCCGCGGCTGGAGCGTGCAATAGGCGTCATATATCGCCCGGAGACGGAGCGAATGAGCCATTACTTTCGCGCGCGATTGCCGCACCAGTTCGACGCCATACTTCACTATGACTTGACTCGCGCCGTCGAGCCGCTGGAGCGGACGGGCTTGTGGGAGCGCGGTGAGCTCCCCGAAACCTATCCCTCGACTCTTTGACGAGATCAGGAGGAGGATCCGATGTGGAATGAAGAGGAAAGGCGGGTGGAGGAGCGCGCCGTGCGTATTCCGGTTGATGGGATAATCCTCGATGCGGACCTTGCGCTCCCCGCAAATGCCACCGGTATCGTGCTCTTCGCCCATGGGAGCGGCAGCAGCCGTTTCAGCCGGAGGAATCGGGCAGTAGCGAGAAAGCTTCAGGACGCCGGCTTTGCGACCCTGCTTCTGGATCTTCTCACCGCCGAGGAGGAAAAGGCCGAGGCCCGTACTGGGCATTACCGGTTCCAGATCGAGATGCTTTCGCTGCGTCTCGCGGCCGCCACCAATTGGGTGGTGGCGCAGCCCGACCTCGAAGGGCTACCGCTCGGTTACTTTGGCGCGAGCACCGGAGCCGCGGCCGCTATCGTCGCGGCTGCAATGTTTCCCGACCTCGTGGGCGCGGTTGTTTCGCGAGGTGGAAGGCCGGACCTGGCGGGAAGTGCGCTGGAGGATTTGCGCTCGCCGACGTTGCTGATTGTAGGAGGGTTCGACACCGTCGTGATGAATCTCAATCACGAAGCGCTTCGCACGCTCAGGTGCATCGGCCGGCTCGAGATCATCCCCCGCGCCGGCCATCTATTCGAGGAGAGTGGAGCGCTCGAGAAAGTTGCAGAACTGGCCCGGCAATGGTTCAGCGAGTATCTCGTCGAGAGGCACGCGCGCGTGCCGCTGCATTCCAACGGGAGCTAACCGGAGAAACAATGGTCAACAGACTTGCCGTTGCGGGGCCGAATTCCAGGTATGAGCTAGCCGATGCTCAGCCTGCGGGGTTCTGGGCTGGTTTCTGGCATGGGATCATCGCCCCCATCACTTTCATCATAGGCTTGTTCCAGCCAGGCGTACGGATGTACGAGGTGAAAAGCACCGGCTGGCCGTATGACCTTGGCTTTCTCCTGGGCATCACGGCAATGCTGGGTGGCGGGAGCTCGCAGACCGGGGTCTGCACCTACTAGTAGCGATCGTCGTTACAGACGCTTCGCCTTCGTCACTCTCCAATGTCCGCCGGCAGAAACGTGCGCCAGCTCGTCGCTGATGGTGCTGTAAGTCCCCTCGATCGTGCGCCCGTCGATGAATGCGCCCTGGAACGTCGTCGTCACCCTGCACGCGCAACGCGAGTCGGTGTAGGAATCGAGCAATCCGACAACCCTGTTGCCTTCCTTGCGAACGAAGTGAATCCTGAGAAGCTGGCTCGCGGGGATGGCCAGGCTGCCGTTCACCATCGGCCGATAAGGCGTCACGCTCGTGTTCTGCGATTCGTGCGCGACCATTTCGATGCGTCCAAACGCCGCGACGTCGCCCGCACGCAGAACGAAGGTGATATCTCCGGTACTCTGAGAATCGTGGCTGCCATATTCGCCGGTCCAATTGCCGACGAGCGGGGCAAGGTCGAAGTCGTCGGCGCTTACCTCGGTCATGGGCGCCCGCGGGGCGCACCCGAGAGTCAACACGCTGGCACCGACTGCGGCGATGAGAAAAGTTGTCCGCTTCATGTTTCCTCCCGAGGTTTCCAGACCTCTCAGCTAACCAAAGACGTATGTGCGATTCCTGATCTTGTGCTCAGCGACGGCTCTCGCCACGTCGGACGTCGTTACGATTCCGAGCAGGACATCTCCCAGCATCACCAGCACTCGATGGATTTGCTTTTCGCCCATCAGGGCAGCTGCTTCGTCGATCGAACAATCGGGTGGAAGCGATTGAATTTTCCGAGTCATCACTTCGTCGACGGTCAGATCTTCGAGGGGTGCCGTGCGCCCCCTTCGACGCCTGAAGGTGAGCGAGGGAGTCGTATCGTCGAGATCGGCGAGGAGGCCAAGGATATCGGACGCCGAGAAGATTCCGACGACCTTTCCGCCATCCACGACCGGCGCGCCGCTCACGTGCCGTTGCGACAACAGCTCCATCGCATCACGAATCGTCATGTCGGGCGCGGCGCTGATGACATTCCGCGTCATGATGTCTCTTAGCTTGAGCATCGGTCCCCCCAAAGAGCGGCGAGGATGAACTGTTTCGGGTGTCCACTCGCCGACGGCCGCTTGTTGGTGGTGGCACCTCCTGTTCGATAGTCTGACCCAATTCGACTTCCAGTGCGAGAAAGGAAAACCTGAACTTGCGTGAGGATTCCCCGCACTCTCGCGGCAACGCGAATGAAGCCCGGGGGGGGCAACTGGAGCGATCACCTCGCCCCCTGGCCACTCGGACACGAAGGGAAAACCTTCAGGCAAATTCAGGGAATCGCCTACTCCGGTGGCGTCGTGCAACTGATATATTGATTTGCGTTCACAGGACGGAATAAATGTGAACGGAGTTCTCTCCCGGGACGCCGGCGGAGGACAGCGCGATGGATGTTCGAAGCCGTCGCACGGATTGTGAGGTTGCTGGACACAATCAAAGCTCCGGGATCACCGGGGCACCTGAGTCGCCCGTCAGGCGAGGGCAAGGTTGTCGACCGACCCGTGTCAGTAAAAAAGCACGGGAAACGAACCGGAATCGGCGACCGCCAGCAGAAGCGGAGCCTCCGCAAGGTGGGAAACCACCGAGCGGGGGCTCTAGTCTTTTTGGACCTCGAGGAGAGACAAAGTGAATAGAATGCGCGGGAAGTCGGCGATCGTAACCGGGGGCGCGCTGGGAATCGGACGCGCCTGCGCTCTCAAGCTCGCGGAAGAAGGCGCCGCCGTCGCGGTGACCGATGTCGATGCCGGCAAGGGACCGCTCGTAGTCGAAGAGATCCGTAGTCGCGGCGGCGATGCAATCTTCATCAAGCACGACGTCGCCGATGAGGCCGGTTGGGAGCACGTCGTGAAGCTCGCCGTGGAGCGGTACAAGAAGGTGGACGTTCTGGTAAACAACGCCGGCGTAGCCCTGGCCAAGGACGTCGAGCACACGACCCTCGCCGAGTGGCGGTGGCTCATGAGCATCAATCTCGATGGCGTCTTTCTGGGGATCAAGCACGCGGTCCAGGCCATGAAGGCAAACGGAAGCGGCTCGATCGTGAATCTTTCCTCGATCGAGGGCCTGGTCGGCGATCCGAACCTGGCCGCCTACAATGCGAGCAAAGGGGGCGTGCGCCTTTTGACGAAATCAGCCGCACTCTATTGCGCCAAAGCAGGCTACAACATTCGGGTCAACTCGGTACACCCGGGCTATATCTGGACGCCGATGGTGGAGAACTATCTGAAATCTCAGGGCGATGTGGCGCAAGGTCGCAAGCTGCTGGACAGTCTGCATCCTATCGGTCACGTCGGTGAACCCGACGATATTGCGTATGGCGTTCTGTACCTCGCGTCGGACGAGTCAAAGTTCGTCACCGGAACGGAGCTGGTAATCGACGGCGGCTACACCGCTCAGTAGCCGCTGCGATGCTGTCGCCGCTTCAGCCAGTATGGCGCGCGCTCCCCGTCAGCCAGCCTGGCCGCAACAAACTGGCACCGAGCAGCGCACAGGGAATGACGAACAACACCGCGACGATATCATACCATGCGGCGCCCGAGCTCCAGAACTCGGCCACCATGCCCGCCCCAAAAAACAGCTCGAGGACGATGTAGGAGCTCACGGCACCACGAGTGTTGTGCAGGCGTGCCACCACGTAGCCGCCGAGCACGACCGACGCGGCTGTCCAGAGGAACGTGATCAGCACGACCATGGTGGCGTAGGCGGACTGTTCACTGCGAAAGGACTCCCCACCGAGCCTGATAGAGAGCCAGTTACCGGAGATCGCGAACAGGCTGGACACGAACAGCCCGAACAGTGCAGCGAGCATCGTTTTCACCGGCTCGCGTCGACTCCTTATCGACTCCGCAATCGCATGCAGTCTTTTCCGCACAATCCCCTCCCGTGTTTGCACAACGTCCACCTAAGTTGCTGTTGTCATTCTGGGCGGACCGGCATTGCGAAACGAGAGAGGATTTCCTGAATTCCTGTGAGGATTTCTCCCGCAGCTAAGGGGCGGGCCTCGTTTCGCCTGTCCAGATCCAGTCGCGAATCTCGGGGGGATCCTGAAGCTGGTCGCGCGTATAGCGCACCGCATCGACGATCATCGTCTCCAGGCTCTCCACTGAATCTTTGCGGGTAGACCTGAGTGGCGACCGCCGGATCGCCTCAGCCGCGAGGTGAAACCGACTCATTGCGTTCCGGACCACCATGTCGAAAGGAGTCGTGGTCGTACCCTGCTCATTGAAGCCGCGCACGTGAAAGCGGCCCGGATGTGAGCGATGATGAAGCATCTGATGAATGAGATACTGATATCCGTGAAACGCAAAGATGACGGGCTTGTCGGCGGTGAAAAGCCGATTGAAAGCATCG